>CAZRYJ010000180.1:0-3694 GCA_964604245.1 uncultured bacterium
TTTCTTTTCTCCTCCTTTCGAAGGGGTTCCCCACTTAACAACGTGAAAGGAAGGGTAGTTCAAACAAATTTGTTCTTATCTGCTAAAGGTATTTTGCCGTTAATTGAACTTGCTGTTACTCTTTTACTTAGCAATTCCATAGCTTTTTACCTCCTTCTTACTGAATGTTTATTTTGCATTTCAGTATCGATGCAATAAAATAACCGAATATTCTAACTTTACCAAATAAATAATTTGCTTAATTTCTTCTCTAAATAACAAACAACTTAAATAATAGCCAACATTTTATATTAAAATTTATAATTAAAAATAAAATATATTACTATAAAGTCAAGAGACCTCTTTCCCTATTTTCCAATAAGTAAATGGATATTTTCCAATAAGTAAATGGATATTTTCCAATAAGTAAATGGATGCTTTCAACAGCCAGATTGCCTATGTTGTAATAGATTTAAAGTATATCCAAATTAGGGCTTTTGTAAAGAAAAGTTGAATTAGCGAAAGACTTAAACATCCACTTTTTACTTATAGGGTTAATATTGAAGAGGGGGTTGACTTGAAGGGTTGAAATTATATTATTCTCGATATGGGTAAATGGGTCAAACAAAAAATAATGATACTTTATTTGTCACTGGTGAGTTTATATGCCCAGCCTCGTATACAGTTCAAAAGCGAAGTTGTCGACTTTGGGGTAATGCAACAAAAGGAAACAAAAGTTAAAGAATTTCTCTTCAAGAATGTGGGCAATGAAGATTTGAAGGTAAAGGAAATAGGGTCCTCATGCGGCTGTGCTAACGGCAAATTAGACATTTCAAACAGGATTGTTCCTCCAAGGGGTACAGAAAAAATTGGGGTTAGTTTTAACTCCGAAAACAAAATAGGCGCTATAAGCGAAATTATCTACCTCAGTACAAATGATCCCGAAAACAGTAAAGTTGAGCTTAAATTAAAAGCAAATGTTGAACCTCCGGTGGAAACTGCCCCAATTCGAATTTGCTTCTTTTATTCTAAAGATTGCGAAGACTGCCACTTTGTAGAGGAGAATATAATGGCTCCTCTTATAAAGAAATACAATTTAAAAATTAAATCTTTTGAAATATCGGATCCCTCTAACTACGAATATTTGGTTTCCATAGAACAAGAGTATAAAGACGAGAACAATGACATACCGATTATAGTTATAGGTGAATACATTCTCGGAGGCTTAGATGAGATCAGTAGATGGCTTGAACCGAGAATAGAGGAATATAAAGATTCGGGATGCGAATTCCCGGAACTAAGAGAACAGGACGTCTCCCCTCTCGGTTCGGGAGAGAGAATAGAGGGAGCTTACTTCTATGATAATAAATGCAAAGTTTGCGAAAGAATAAGTTACGAGGTTTCTTTCTTAGAGAAAATTTATTCGAATTTAGATATTTCAGAATACAATATGGAAAATAGAGAAAACAAAAAAATAAATGAAGCGTTCTGCGAAGTTTTCAATGTTCCGGAAAACAAGAGGTTAACCACTCCCATACTTTTTATAGGTGATGAGTATATCGGCGGAGAAGATTTGAGGAAAAAGCCCTTGAAGGAATTTATTTATAAATACAAAGACAAAGGTTCCGCAATACCGTGGACAAAAATATTCGAGCTAAGAGATAAGTCTGAAGAAAGTATAAAAGAAAGATTCAAAAATATGGGTGTTTTCACCATCATATTGGCGGGTTTGGTCGACGGGGTAAACCCCTGCGCTTTTGCCACAATAATTTTCCTTATAGCTTTTCTATCTACATTAGGCAAAAAAGAAGAAGAAACTCTCTTGATCGGTATTACTTACAGCGCAGTTGTATTCATTGTATATTTCTTAATTGGGTTAGGTCTTATTAAATTTATTGGCATTTTAACAATCACCAATATTATAGGCAAGGTTATTCTCGGAGCGGTAGCATTACTTTCGATATCCTTTGGAATTCTTTCTTTTTATGATTATATCAAATTAAAAAGAAACGAAATAGGTGAAGTTAAGCTGCAGCTTCCCAGATTTATCAAGAAGAAAATTCATTCGATAATCAGAGAAAAAATGGGTAAGAAAAACTTGTTTATCGCGGCGGTTGTAAGCGGTTTTTTCATTTCATTAAGTGAATTCATTTGTACCGGTCAGATTTATTTGCCAACTCTGATTTTTGTGAGTAGAGTTCCGGAGCTCAAAATTAAGGCTATTCTATATTTAATTATCTACAATATCGCGTTTATTGTTCCTCTTGTAATTGTTTTTATCGCCACATATAAAGGTATGAAATCCTCTGCTATAAATAAATTCTGGAGAAATAAGGTTAAATTTGTCAAACTGGGAACTTGCTTCTTTTTCGTTTTTTTAGGTCTTTTCATAACTTTTTATATATTCTTTTTCTAAAAAAATAACCACAGAGAACACAGAGTTTTTTATTGTTTTCCCCCAACACCCCATTCTTTAACAACAAATAGCACAAACTGCACAAATAACTTTTTAATTGGCCACTGATTTTCACGGATATTCATGGATTCCTCAACCACCCACCCCAAATACTTTTTTGTTTATAAAAAATAATTTTTTTTATCAGTGTTCATCCGTAGCTATTTTCCTTTTTTAATATTCGTGTTATTCGTGTGATTCGTTGTTTCTCTATTTTTTTAATTCATTTTTGAAATTATATATATTTTTTTGCATTTTAATATTTAATTTTTGCATTGAATTTTTCCCTCTTGCATGAAATGTATTTATCATTATATATATTTATGAGAGACATCTTTTGATAGTTGTTCAAATAAAATGATAGTTTAACTTATTTAAAAACAAAGGAGTTATTATGAGTTTTTTATTAGGTCTTGACCTTGGAACAAGCGGAATTAAAGCACTTATTATGGACGAAAAAGCAGAGAAAATTGTAACCGCTACAGTTGAATATCCGCTCCTGACTCCAAAAGTAAACTGGTCTGAACAGGAACCGTCCGATTGGTGGAATGGGACCGTCGAAGCCATAAAGCAAGTTATCAATAAATCTTCTGTAGATCCGGGGGATATAAAAGGGATAGGCCTTTCCGGACAAATGCATGGTTTGGTTGCCCTTGATAAAGAATACAAGGTACTGCGTCCCGCAATAATCTGGTGTGATCAGAGGACTGAAAAACAATGTCAGTATATTACTGAAAAGATAGGTGCGGAAAGATTGATTGATCTTGTATCCAATCCGGCTCTTACAGGTTTTACTGCTGGTAAATTGATATGGGTCAGGGAAAACGAACCCGAGATTTATGAGAAAATTTATAAGATATTATTGCCCAAGGATTACATTCGATTTTGTCTTACCGGAGAATTCGCAACCGAAGTGTCCGATGCTTCCGGCACTAACTTCCTGAATGTTAAGGAAAGGAAATGGTCAAAGGAGCTTTTAGACGAATTAGATATAGATATAGATATACTCCCTGAATGTTTTGAGTCTTCAGTGGTGAGTGGGAAGGTAAACGCGCAGGCAAGTAGAGAAACCGGACTAAAGGAAGGCACCCCTGTAGTTGGTGGTGGCGGTGATCAGGCCGCTCAGGCAGTGGGAACAGGAATAATAAAAGAGGGATTGATATCTTCTACTGTAGGTACTTCCGGTGTAGTCTTTGCCGCAAGTAATGAGCATCATCTTGACCCCGCGCGAACCTTGCATACATTCTGTCATGCCGTTAA
>CAZRYJ010000181.1:0-3694 GCA_964604245.1 uncultured bacterium
GTAGTTCTCCTTTTCCTTTTTCTAAGCCTCCCTCGCCAAATATGATAGATTTGACATCACTTCTTAAAAAAACGGTATCAGTTGTGTAAATAGAGTCCTTTTTCATACGGATTGAATCCGAATTTACAATTTTACCATTATTTAATTCTATTCTATGGGGAAAAATGAGTAAGGGAATTATTAATATTAATAAAAGCAATTTTCTCAATATTCCTCCTTTTTTTTAAAGGTTGGTCTGTTGGTCGGTTAATCCGTTGGTATGTTAAAAAAACACACCAACACACCCACAGGCTAACACACTAACAAAATTAGACTTAAAACCTGTAACGCTCAACCCTAAACTCATTTTTCATTGACTATTCTTCGTCAAGGGGTGTGATTTTACGAAGTCTTTTCTGGATTCGTTTTGTTCTGTAAGCAAATACCATGACAAAAATAGAAGTTATCATCATAAATATGCTTAAAACTTGTGAAAGTGTAAGATATTTAAGTATCAGAGCATTGCCTGAGTACTGCCGAAAGAAGTCGACTATAAAACGGTGAAGTCCGTATAAACCTAAAAATAGAGTAAAGAGAAACCCGTTAAAGACTTTCTTCCTTCTGATTTTCCAGAGTATCAAGAAAATTATAAAAAGATTTAAGGAGGATATAAGTTGTGTAGGAATCACCGGGAGGCTCTGCTGTACTTCGTTTCCGATTAACCCTCTTTGTATGTGGTCAATATATACGGGAGGGAACCATCTTGAAGGAAAAGTAACTCCAATACAGGATCCCGTAACTTTACCATAGCAGCAACCGTTAAGAAAACAGCCTATTCTGCCAATTGAAATAGCTATTGCAATACCGGGTGCTGTAATATCCATAACTTTAGATAACGGCAATTTTGCCATTTTGATAAATAATATTCCACCCACAAATCCACCAATAAAACCCCCGTAGAATACCATTCCTCCTTCCCAGAGCTTAAAAATAGAGATGAAATCTGGTGCGAATTGATGCCAGTTTTCCCATACATACCAGATTCTTGCTCCTATTAGCATTCCAACTATAATCCACATTGAAAGGGATTGTATGACAATTGGTTTGATTAGGTTTCTCATTGCTTCTCTGTTTATGAAGTACATTCCAACAAAATATCCGATTACTGCCATTACTCCGTAGGCAGGTACATGAAAGTCTTTAATTACAAGTAAATACCTGTACATTAGTTCCTCCTTTAATTATCTCTGGAGTTAAATATAAGGCTATTATTTGCATTTATAGTTACCTGTTCGCTTCTTTGTTTTTTTCTTAATTCTGATCTTTTTACAAAAGTCTTTGAAGGACATTTTTCGAAACCGGCTTCTAATAATTTGTTGTCTTTTATTTTATCCCATTGTACTTTTGCAAGTTTACCATCCATTTGTATTATTTCGTCTTCCGTTAACCTGGTGCATAGGGTGCAGCCGGTACAACCCCGTGAACATACACTCTTAACAGTTTTGGCATCATCGTAAGAACGGCAGGCTATGTATATGTCCTGGTCCCTGGGAATGAGTTCGAAAAGACCTCTTGGACAGATTTTGACACAAATCCCGCAGGCTGTACAATTTTCTTCTATTACGTAAGGTAATCCTTTTTCGCCCATTTCAATTGCGTTAAAAGGGCATGCCCGAACACAGTCTCCGAGTCCCAGACAACCGTACTGGCATCCTTTATCCCCACCCATCAAATCAAGAGCCTCGCATGTCGATATTCCGTCGTAATCCGCTATTCTCTTTGCGGTTTCGCTATCGCCAAGACAGCAAAGAACAGATACTTTTTCCGTGCCGGTGTTTTCCTCTTTAACTCCCATTATTTCCGCGATTTTATTAGCCGTTTCTTGTCCGCCGGCTTTACAGCCGTTTACCCCATATTTACCTTCTGCTACACCCTGAGCAAAAGCCGCGCAGCCAGGAGCGCCGCAGGCACCGCAATCTATACCGGGCAAGATTTCCTGGATTTTTTCTACCCTTTCATCCTTTTTTACCTTAAACTTCTCAGCGCTGAAAACCAAAAAAGCTCCAAAGATAAGCGTTAATCCGCCGAGCAATAATACAGGTACTAAAACTTGCTCCATCAACCCTCCCGGTTTTTATTATTATTTTATTCAATTGAAAATAAAGAGAAGACGTTTATTGTCAAGAGTGGATAATTCAATTTTACCGCAAAGACGCAGAGAACGCAGAGAAAAAAATATATTTGTATTGTTATTACCACAACCCCACCAAGACCAATTAAACCACAGAGAACACAAAGTTTTCAATTTCTGTTTTTTACTAAATCACAACCCCTAAATCCAAAATCCCAAATATAACCACGGTTCAACACGGATTTACACAGATGGAAAAATTTTTCTTAATTTAATAAAAATAAAAAAATATAGTGATGTGGGGGAGGGTATTCGTGTTTATCAGTGAAAATCTGTAGCTAATTTATGGTAGAGGGGATGGGTACTGAGTTTTTTGTAAAATAATCGCTTGTTTTTTCGATATGTTTTAATGCTTTAAAGAATGCGTCCGTGGTTTCGGGGCAGAAATGTTTGCCTTTTTCTTCTTCAATCAGAGAGAACGTTTTAGAAAGAGAGAAAGGGTTTTTTCTATATGGTCTATCTGAAGTAAGAGCATCAAAAAAATCAGATAAAGCCACAATTCTGCCCGGCAAAGGGATTTTTTTCCCTTTAAGTCCCCTGGGATAACCTTTCCCGTCCCATCTTTCATGATGGGTATATGCGATCTGGGCGGCAGTTTTAATTATTTCTGATTTGGAATCTTTCAGAAGTTTAAATCCAAGGGTTGTGTGTTCTTTCATTATTTCCCATTCCTCCGAGTCAAGTTTACCCGGTTTGTTGAGTATCTTATCCGGGATACCGATTTTGCCTATATCATGTAGAGGACTGCTTCTATAAATGGTTTCCACCAGGTCATCATTTAGACTTAGAGTTTCAGCTATTATTTTTGAGAAAATCGCGACTCTTTTAATATGATCTCCGGTTTCTTTGTCTTTATACTCGGCAGCTTCACCGAGTACGAAAATTGTTTCTAATTGGGCGGATTCAAGTTCATCGGTAAGCTGAGCATTCTTTATCGCTACAGCTGCCTGTGAAGAGAGAGATTTGGCTAACTTTTCATCTGCTTTGCTAAAAGGTGTTATTTCCCATTTTCCGGTTTTGTTCATGAGTTGAAATACTCCTATTAATTTTTGTTCTCTGTCGATAATAGGTACAGTTAACATTGATTTGCATTTATAGCCTGTTTTCTCCTCGAATTCTGTATTATGGCAGTAAGGACAATTTTTTATGGAATTTAGATCTTTTATGTTTAATATTTTTTTATTTTTCGCACTCCAGCCGGCAATCGATTTATTTGATATGGGCAACGCATGCGGAGAAATAGATTCTAAGAAATTTTTTTTACCCATCTTTTCTTCGAGGGTAAGATTACGTGAAACTCTGAATTCCAGTTTGTTATCGTTTTTAAGGTAAAATGTTCCGGCATCAGCCTTACAAAGTTTACAGGTATCTTCAAGAATTATATAAAGTAACCTAGAGAGGTCTCTTTCTGCTGATAACTTGATACCTATTTCGATTAATGTATCGTAGTTACTCATATACATTTATAGTAAGCAGATTTGGGTAATATGTCAATGTTTATTTTACCGCAGAGCCGCAGAGTAC
>CAZRYJ010000182.1:0-1598 GCA_964604245.1 uncultured bacterium
TCTTTTTCCGATAAAATCGGTTCTTCACAGAAAGGCCAGTCTATTCCTATTGCCGGGTCTTTCCAGAAGATACCCCTTTCATGCTGCCCTGAGTATTCCTTGCTTACTTTATAAATTACTTCTGCTTCTTCGCTTAAAACCAGGTATCCATGCGCGAACCCTGCCGGGATAAAAAGCATATTTTTGTTTTCGCAAGAAAGATACTCTCCAATCCATTTTCCGTAATGGGGAGAATCTTTTCTTATATCAACGGCAACATCGAATACTTTTCCTTTTATACACCTTACGAGTTTTGCCTGCTCCATTGGAGATATTTGATAATGTAATCCTCTAAGTACGTTTTTTTTGGACTTTGAGTTATTATCCTGCACAAAATTTTCTTTTATTCCTGCTTTTTCAAAGACAGACTTTTTATAAGTTTCCGTAAACATTCCTCTCTCGTCCCGGAAGACTTCCGGAGTTATTAGAATTACATTGGGAATAGAAAGTTTTTTGAATTTAAAATCCATTTTGCGTTTTCCTAAGTTTTTCCGGTTTTCTCTGAATGCTTTAATGTATCCATAAATGCCGCAAGTGATTCTTTCCAATGCGGCATTATATCCAGGTTCTGTATTTTAAGCATATAATTCTCAAGAACCGAGTTTTCAGGCCTCCTGACGGCTGTTTTGAACTTGTTGCTTTTAACTTCTTTAAGTTTTATAGAGTTATTAGCTCCGAATTTTGGATCTTTAATTTTTAAATTTAAAGTTATGGATTTTCTATCTTTGTTTTGGGCTTCGTATCCGATTTCCTTGAAGATTTCAAGGGCAAATTCAAACCATGAACAGGAACCCTGGGAAGTACAATGATAGGTTCCATAAAAGTCTGTCGGTATCAATTTCTTGATTTGTCTGATTACATTGAAAGTCCAGGTAGGAGAACCAAATTGGTCATTGACAACCTGAATTTCTTTCTTCTTTTTGGCTAACTCAATCATTTTTTTTATAAAATTATTTCCATTTTTGCCGTAAAGCCAGGCTATTCTCACTATGAAAAATTCGTTTAATTGTTCTTTTACGAAATTTTCCCCGAGGAGTTTTGACATACCATAAATAGTTTTAGGGTCAGGAGAATCGTATTCATAATACGCACCTTCTTTTATTCCGTCAAAAACGTAATCGGTACTTATATAGAAAAATCTGGCATCCACTTTTTTTGCTGCTATAGCAAGGTTTCTTGTTCCGATTGCGTTAACTTTAAAGGCTTTTTCTTTTTCCTTTTCACAACCATCCACATCGGTAAATGCTGCAGAGTGGATTATTATCTCTGGTCTTGAGTTTGTGATAAAATTATTTACGGCTTTAAACTCTGAAATATCGAAATTTTTCTCATCTACGCCAATAACATTATATTTCTCGGACAGTATTTCGACCAATTCCGAGCCAAGTTGGCCTTCTGCCCCGGTAATTAATATATTTGACGAATGAATTTCTCTAAACACGTTTAAAGATAGGAAAATAAAAAGCATTTGTCAATAGGTAGAAACCACAAGATTGCACAGATTTACACGGATTTCTTTGTTTCAACTTCCTAACCTTCCAACTTTCTAACATCCTAAC
>CAZRYJ010000182.1:1698-3689 GCA_964604245.1 uncultured bacterium
CAGGCGAATAACACAAATTTTTTCTTTGTTTTAGTTTTGACTGGTAACTAATGACTGGTGACTCCTGACTTTAGCACTACCATCCACTATCTACCAACTACTACCTCCCCCCATACCACTCAATAGTTTTCTTCAAACCCTCACGGAAATCCGTTTTTGCCTGGAAGCCGAATTTTTCTTTTGCTCTATTGGTATCGAGCATTCTACGGGGTTGTCCGTCGGGTTTTGAGGCATCCCATTTTATTTCTCCTTCAAAACCTGTAAGTTCTACAATTAGATTAACAAGGTCTTTTATTTTTATTTCAAACCCTGCTCCGAGGTTCACGGGTCCAGGCTCGTTATAAAACTCGGTTGCGAGCAATATACCTTCTGCCGCATCTTCGGCGTATATAAATTCTCTGCTTGCCTTTCCCGTTCCCCAGACGGTTATATAATCTTTTCCCTCGTTCTTTGCGTCAACGCATTTTTTTATCAATGCGGGTATAACATGGGATGATTTTGGGTCAAAGTTATCGCCTGGTCCGTACAGGTTAACAGGAAGAAGAAATATGCCATTAAAATCATATTGTTGTCTATAGGACTGCAGTTGAACGAGCAGCATTTTCTTTGCCAGTCCGTAAGGAGCATTGGTCTCTTCCGGATAGCCGTCCCAGATATTTTCTTCCTTAAAGGGAACCGGTGTAAATTTTGGATATGCGCAGATAGTTCCGAGACAAACAAATTTTTCCAATTCCGTCTTTCGGGCATATTCAATAAGTTGAATTCCCATAATGGCATTATCATAGAAAAACCTGCCGGGATTTTCTCTATTAGCTCCGATTCCGCCAACCACAGCCGCCAGGTGTATAACAATATCCGGTTTTTGTTCTTCATACATTTTTGAGATGCTTTCTTTTTCACGCAGGTCGTAATCAGGCAAGTCGGCAATCATTATATTCCGGCATCCCCGTTCTTTTAGCCCGCGAATCAAATACGTCCCGAGAAACCCCTTCCCTCCGGTGACCGTCACTTTCCTCCCTTCCCAGAACTCCCTTTTAGTCACTTGTCTTTTGTCACTTGTCATCAGTCTACCGTCCTTTGTCATTTGTATTTTTTAAATACTTTATAAATCCTGATATAAGTTTTATTATGTTTACTGTCTCTTGATATAAGTACTCAAATTTATTGTTATCTATACAATTTAAATCAAGTGCTACGTATAGTTGACTCTGAACTTCTGCCGAAGAACCTCTTGCGATATATAAAAACTGAGCAAATTCTTTATCCGTTTGCCTTGAATATCCTTCAGCAATGTTACTCATAATGGATAAAGCATCTCTTCTAATCTGGTCTTTTAGACTCCAATCTTCAGAAAATTTCCCGGAACTACTAATTTTATAAATTTCCTTAACAATTTTTCTTGCTTTTTTCCATGCGTCTATTTCTTCAAAAAATTTTATATTAGATATTTCAACCCCCTATTCTTCCGACTTGTGACTAATGACCAGTGACTGAATCTATGGATTTTCCGCTTCCATATCGGCTTCCATCATAATCTTCACCAGCTCTTTAAACTTAACTTTCGATTTCCAGCCTAATTTTTTCTTTGCTTTTGAGGCGTCGCCGACTAGCGATTCTACTTCGGTAGGTCGGAAATAATACGGGTCGACTTCTACCAGTGTTTTACCTGTTTTTTTGTCTATTCCTTTCTCTTTTGCTCCTTTACCCTGCCAATCAAGATTTATATCGATATTTTTAAAAGCCTCCGCTGCAAGTTCTCTAACGGTATGTGCTTCACCCGTAGCAATTACAAAATCATCGGGCTTTTCCTGCTGGAGCATCAACCACATCGCCTCGACATATTCCGGAGCGTAACCCCAGTCTCTTTTAGCGTTAAGATTACCGAGAAATAATTTATCCTGCAAACCATGGTGAATTTTGGCTACGGCTTGAGTTATTTTTCTGGATACAAATCTCTTACCCCGTCTCGGAGATTCATGATTAAAGAGAAT
>CAZRYJ010000183.1:0-3635 GCA_964604245.1 uncultured bacterium
TTCCAATCATTAAGACCGCCATCCAGAACATAAACTTTATTATGCCCGAACCTTACAAGAGAATAAGCCACCATTGTCTGCTCAAGACCATCACCCCAACCCCTGACACCTCCAACGCCGGTATAAACTACAACAGGTCGATCATTAGAAAGACCAACTCTCCCGAAAAGTAACTCCGCAACTTCTTCCGGCACGTAAAAACCAGGTTTACCCCTATAAGGCACCCTCAGCAACTTTGGATTGAAGTAAACGGCACCCGGAATATGCTCAAGTATATAATCATGTATATCAGGCTGAACATCAAGAATAGAAAACTTCCCACCCAGATTTTCTTCGAGCCAACTGCCATGAGTCCACTTCAAAACCCCACCACCCAAAGGATACTCTTTTTCCATACTAACCTCCGTCACTGTAACCGTTTCAAAAATGTAATTGTTACAATTTTATACTATAATAAGGATTTTCTTTTAATTGTCAAGGGGCTTTTAGGTCTCAGATGTGACTTTGAACTTTGGACTAATAGAGGTATTCATTCTATTCGTTGTTGCTTTTTTTGTTGTTGTAGGGATTGCCTTTTGACTCTTGACACACGACTGTTTTCCTGGCTTTAACTCTTGACTTTTAGCAAAAAACAATTATTTTCAAAATAGTAATATGTGGTTAAAAACCTCCAAGATCTCTAGGAATATATTTGTTTTTTCTCATTTATTTGCCTTCTGGTTTTGCTGGTTATATATAGTAATACGATTCCTGTAAAAACGTATTCGGATTTAATTGCATTTACAAAAACATGTAAATATTCTAACCTAAAAGGGGGTAAAATGAATATATACGTAGGTAATATTTCATCAGAATTAACTGAGGAAGAAATTAATGAAGCTTTTGCAGCTTATGGAGAGCTGACTTCGGTTAAGATAATTAAAGATAAGTACACAGGCGAACCTAGAGGATTTGGATTTGTCGAAATGCCCGATAAAGCTGAGGCTGAAGCCGCAATGGCTGGTTTAAACGGCAAAGAACTTAAAGGTAAGGAACTTATTGTAAATGAAGCTCGTCCTCGTCCGGAAGGCTTTAGAGGCGGTGCGAGAGGAAGAGGTAGCGCACCCGGCGGCGGTCGCTCTCGCTGGTAAAGATAGAAATTATCTGAGAACTATTGACATACAGGGGGGCACCGTTCAACAATATTGTATTGTATGTAATTTTGCCCCCAAATAGATATTATCAGTTCATTTGTTAATTCGCTGATTTCAGGATTTAGTTTTGACTTTGGACTAATAAAATTATTTGTGTTATTCGTGCAATTTGTTGTTGCTTGTTTTTAGTTGGTTCGTTAGATCGTTGGTTCGTTGGTTCGGATTTTTTAAACTACCTAACGACCTAACCGCCTAACGTTCTAACGATTTAAAATCGCTGTGTTCTCTGTGCTCCTGCAGTGAATTAAAATTTAAAAATAATCTCCGATTATCGACTTTACCTCTTCCAGCCATTTCTTACGTTGCGCATTGGTACTTGTAATTATGACTCCAAACATTTTTCTATAGAAATTTTTTACGCCGCAAAACTCAAAAATACATTTCTCCCATAGTGCCTCAAGAGGATCGTCAAATTCTTTTTGTTCCCTCTCCCGAGGAGTATTCGACGTATTAAATACAATAGCAATACTGGCTTTTAAGATTCCAACAGGTACAACCTCTCCGCTGTCACCATCCAAAAAGTTATAAGCTATACCCACTCGCATCACCCTGTCTATCCAGCCCTTTAAGATTGCCGGAGGCTGCCCCCACCAATTCGGATGAATAATAACTATACCGTCCGATATAGATATCTCCTCGCAATAATTCGTAATTGAATCAGGTAATACAACATCTTCTTCGATTTCTTCAGGTGGAAGCAAAGGGTCAAATTCTTCCGCATAAAGGTCATGAAAATAAACTTCATGTTTCTTTTTATTAAGTGTATCCACAACCGTTTTGGCAATAGCATGATTAAAACTTTCCTTCTTCGGATGAGCAAGAATAACCGAGATTTTCATTGCAAATTTCCTTACTTTCCAACCTTCCCATGCAATGCTTTTTTAAAAAATTCACCACTTCCTGTAAGTTCATAATTATCCCAAGATTTAAACATTTTTGGATTCCAATCAGCGTCAAAAATCCAGCCAACCCAGCTTATGCCTCTTTCTTCAAGATACTTAATAATGGCTTCTCCGTAACCTTTATTTTCTCCCTCTTCCACATTCTCAAGATTAAAACCAAATTCCGTTGCCATAACGGGGTACTGACCTTTCGCGAATCCGAAATTTTCGTCCCACTTTGGCTCCCAAGGTTTTTTTCTTTTAAAATAATAAGGATGCGACACATAAGCAATTCTTTCCGCATTAATAGGGTTATAGTGAATATGATTCAAATCATAAGCCCAATCAAACCCTGCCACAAGAGGAATAGTTTCTTTATCATACGCACGAATAAGATTAATAATATCTTCATTGATCTTCTTCCACTCACTCCAGGTCATGCTGCCAAGAAGGCCAAAGCGGTGCGTTGGTTCATTGAATATTTCGTAGAAAGCAACCGTGTTGTTTCCTTTGAAATGATCGGCGATAGTCCGCCAGAACCCATAGGTTTCCTTTTTCGTGGTGTTATAGGACGGATCCTGAAAAAGCTCCATCTCAAGATTGCCAATACTATGCCAATCGATGATAATATACATTTTAAGTTCCGTACACCACTTTACCGCACCATCGAGCAGCTTTAAATAAACTTCCGGAGTACGCTCTCTCCAGGCAATGGGATGAACAGGAATACGGACTATATTTGCACCCATTTTTTTCACTTCCTCAAAATGTTTTTTGTTCCAGTACCCCTGACCTTCAAGTTTATCCGGATCAGCAATCGCCAGTCCGCGCAATATAACCGTCTCGCCTTTGGGATTAATAAACTCATTCCCTTTCACACTTATAAGCGGAAGTACTTTTTTATGAGGATTCTCGGGCGGTTTCTCTTTGGGAGGCTGGTTCCACCAATAAGCCCCTACTTTTATTTCTTTTTTTTGTTCTGCATAAAGGTTTGTTACCGTGAATAAGAAAACCAAAGCAATCATTAATAAACGAACTAAATACTTCATATAATTTCCTCCTTGGTAATTATTTTCGTTTGACTTTTATTTCAGCGATCACTAAGTATTCAATATTACAAATAAAATTTTTGCTTTTTTCGTATAGCTTCAGAGAATAAAATAAATAATTAAACATCTTATGAAAAATATCAGCAACAGAAAAAATGTCAATAGATACAAATTTTATTCACGAAAGTCAGTTGTAAGGTATTTGTATTATTCCAAAGATTACTTTTCCTTCGTTTTGGAAATATTTTTCTGTCTAATCCGGGGCAAGATATCAAAACGAACAATAGCCGTAAGTAGAGAAATAATTACAAAAACCTCCGTCATCACACCCGCATAGGAGTGATGAATAATATTATATGTAATCCACAAAGGACGTGGAACAATAACAATGGAACGGATTAAACGTGGATTTTTCTTCCATAAACCAATCGTCTCAATAGTCATAGCCATAATAGGCAGAAGACTAAGCCAGCCATTCCAGGAAAGAGCTCCGGCTATACAGAATAAACCGA
>CAZRYJ010000184.1:0-3595 GCA_964604245.1 uncultured bacterium
CATTAATCCTAGAAATCAGTGAATCGGTGTTTTAGTTGGTTCGTTGGATCGCGGGGTCGAAACTTTAGTGTATCGGTGAATCAACAGATTGATCTCCAGACATAAAACCTTCAAAACGGTCGGTTAAAAAATGGAACAAATAAGTTTTTTGTTCGTCTTAACACATATAATTTAAAAAAGGAGAAAACAATGCGTATAATCTTTACAATTTTATTATTTTTTAGTTCCATAACTACTTTTGCCAGAAATTATCCTGCGGGCACTAAATCTATAAGTGTTTCATCATTTATGGCCGACTATGAAAAAACCGGAAATCATTTTGACTTATGTTTCGAGTCAGACTTAAACCTGGGCTACTTCTTTTTAAATAATCTTGAAGTTTTCTTTAGTTTCGGAGAATCAAAAGTAGATTATTTTGATGCGAGTTCGGGCTCCGATATTGGTCTGGGGGTCTATTACCATTATCCTTTCAAAAGTAAACTTTCTATTTTCACAGGAACAACGTTCGCGCATAATATTGATAGTTATTCTCTAATGAATATGACTGTTGACTTAGGGGCTGAAGTTTTTTTATTAGAAAATACAGCATTAAGAATCGCAAACAGATTTCTCTACTACTTTGATGATGATATAAATGATCCTAAAGATAACACTATGTATCTTAAATTTGGTCTGGCTTGCTACTTCTAAGAAATTATTTTTAGACAAAATTTAGAATCTTAAACGCTACCCTATACAAAACTTATACTTCGACGGGGGCAGACCTTCTTTAAAAAGTGTCAAGGGGAACAAAGTCACTTGTCATTAGTCTCTGGTCACGAGTCAAAAGAAACAACAAAAAATCCTTTTAAAATCTGCGTCCATATTATAGATTCTTCGAATCTAAGTTGAATAGTTAAATTGAAAAATCGTAAAATAGGAAAGTTTAAAAAACTTACGGCTGACAGCTCACGGCTAAAAAACAACAAGAATTTCTCAGTGTGCTCTACGGTGGGTTTAGGATTTGGGAACGACCTAACGGTCTAACCATCCAACGACCTAACGGATTGTCTCCTCGTATACTAAAAAGGAGATTTACAATCCAAATAACTTGACAATTCAAACAATAATACATACAATGTAAACACTATATAAATCAAAAAAGGAGGTTTTATATGAAAAAGACATTGATTTCTTCTCTTACAATTTTGTTTTTTATAATTAGCACACCCATTCTTAAAGCAGATTCACCTGGAGACGACACAAAACTCCGCTGGGCTGATGACAAACTAATCTATAGCGGCGAGGTTAACGCGTGGACCACCGCCATACTAGTAGGTATAGAAGATGCTGCAATCGACGTTGATTATTTTACCGGTAATACTCTTAGAGCTATCGTTGCATGCCCGGATACAACTGTTAAGGTTTTTAGATCTGATGACAACGGACAAACCTGGTCAATCACAGACTCACTTGATTTGCGTTTCGACAATGGAACTCAACCACGCATTGTCCACGGGCCCGATAGCACTTATCACATTTTTATTCGTACGCTATACAATAATAACATTTACACCGAAGCACATAGAACCTCAGACGATTCATACATCGTCGGAACCGGAGATAACATAGCCGCACCTGGTGATTCGGTAAAGAGCTACTCTGTCTGTACGGACAGAAGAAGCCATCATGATTATAGTGTCTTCGTTGCATATCAGAGGGGCGAGGGCGGAATCGGAGAAGACGATATATATTTAACTCAAACCTCTGACCAGGGACAAAACTGGTCAACTCCTTCATTCGTTCGTGCCGGCGGAGCAATGTACCCTGATATAACTTATGGCAACGATTCAATTCTATATGTAGCTTTTCTTCAGAAATACTTGGAAACTGATACAACAGAAATAATGTTGCGCAAATCTATGAATTTCGGAGCAAATTGGACTACCTCAGTGTCAATCGATTCAGACACTTTCCCTAAGATGGCTCCGCAGGTTGCGGCAGCTTACGATGGTTCGGGAGATGTATGGGTAATCTGGTCGCTAAGAAATTATAATAATCCTAATGATGATATGGGGCTCCTATACTCATTAAGTGAGGATTCTGCTGTGAGCTGGTCTTCCCCTTCGTGGTGTAACAGTGTTATCGACTCCAATGAAATTTTGCCCAGTATAGCAGTTAACGATGTATTTGGTTCCACAAGTAACAAACCTTATGTTACCTTCCTTAGAACTTATTATAACTGGAGCGGACCCCTTTCTGTTCATTCATGCGAATGGACGGGTAGCACCTGGAGCGCGGATAGTATCTACGCAGACAGCAACACAGTCCCGACAAAACCCATTCAGACTTTCATTCTCGACGGCGAACCTGCTATTGCATACGTCGGAACAAACGCGCAAAACGTCTATTTTGACTCTCGGATAATCCCTGTAGGTATCGACGAAAAAGAATACTCTCCATCCAACGAAAAAATCGAATGCAGTATAGACAAAAGCATAGTTACGGGAACAGCCATATTAAAATACGCATTGCCCGGAGAAACGAACGTTAACATTTCCCTTGCCAATATCCTCGGTCAAACGGTTGCGACACTCGATGAGGGCTCAAAAAATGCTGGATACCACACAATAAACATATCAGCTGAGAATCTATCACAGGGGATTTACTATATAGTAGTCAAAACAGAAAACGGTCTAAAAAGCACAGTTAAATTTGCTGTTTTAAAATAAGTAAAAAACTCTAAAGAATAAAAAAAAGGGGGTGAGTTGCCTCTCCCCCTTTTTTTTATAAAATTAAATCGATGATAAAAAAATTAATAACAGAGATAGAAAAAGAGAAATTTTCCTTTATACTGGGTTTTTTAACCCTTTTTTCAATTATCTTAACTCGAAACATAATCGAAAGCGCCTTTGAAGGAAAACAGCTTTTAGGTTTTTCTCCAATTATTTCGCATTCTTTTTATATGATTTTTGTACATTTTCCTCTTTTCTATATATCTATCTTTGCATGGATTCTCCTTGTTTTTAGATTCCTGACAAAGGAAGACACTGTAAAGATAGTAAAGGTTCTACTAATGGGGATGACAGTTATCATAATAGCTCCCCTTATCGATATCATAGTTTCAAAGGGAAGCGGATATAAATTAACATACTTAACCGGACCCGCGTCTATTACAGAAATACATAAATTTTTCTATTTAACAAAAGATTTCTTGCAGGCAAGCTGGGGACAAAGAGCAGAAATTTTGCTTGTATTACTTGGCAGTTTTATTTATGTGTTTGTAAAGACAAAAAATTATTTTAAATCCATAATTGCTCCAATTATTATTTATCTTGTTATTTTTATTCATGGAATACTGCCAAATACTATTGCCGCAATACCTTCATATCTAGGTTTCAAAAATCTCACTCCTGCAGCAATTTTAGGAAGCGGAATATTACCAATCGATAGCCAAAATTACTCTGTAATTTTCTGCATATCTATAATATCAGCTTCCTTAATGATTGCCTTAATATCAAAAAATACTACTATAAAAGAAATATTTAATCTGAAAGCATCTCTCATTTCCCTCGCCGCAATCTCCCTGGGAATTTTTTATGGTTTATTTCTTATA
>CAZRYJ010000185.1:0-3578 GCA_964604245.1 uncultured bacterium
GAAAAGCGAACTCTTCTCGTTAATTCGGTTATCATTGCCACTTCTCCGGAAAGAGGATAGCGGAAGGATTCGAGATAATCGAAAAACTCCCGGTCGCCAAAAATTTTCTTGAGTGCTTTTAAAAGAGGTGAGAAGAAAAGTCGTACCGCTCTTCCGTGCAGCACATCCGCAACTCTTGCGTAATAACCTTTTGCGAAATCGTAATTGAGACGTTTGGAAAGTACCGGATAAGTAAGACGGGCTAAAATATCTCTTGAATAAGTACGTATGTCGCAGTCGTGTAAAGTTACCATATACACTTCACTCTTGGCCAAAATGTAGCCCATAGCCGTCCAGACACCTCTCCCTTTTCCTCTTTTGCCCGGGTCAAGTCCATTTTTTTTAAGTCGTTTCAATATATCTTGAATTTGCGGAGAATCGTTCCAGAGAATAGTTGTTTTTGTAGGTATTTTAGAGAAAAATTTCCTTGCGAGGTCGAATTGTTTTTTATTTGCTTTATCGAGAGATACCACCACTTCGTGTATATAGTCCGCTTCTTTTAGTTGTTCGACAATTCCGGGAAGAGCTTTACCTTCAAGTTCCGAGTAGAGAGAAGGCAGGAGCAGGGCAAATTTTCTTTCTTTTGAAATTACTCTAATACTATTTTCAATCTTATCAAGAGAATAACCCGGTAATTTGTGTAATGTTGTTATAATACCATTTTGAAAAAAATCAGACATTTCTTTCCTCCAATACTTGTTCTACAGCTTTTTTCCAGGCAAGTGGTCCAAAGTCTTCAAAGCTTTTATATTTTTTGTTTTTTTTGCTTTTTAGTAAAATAGAATAATCGCATTCATCAAGCATAGAATAATCATTTGGAGAGTCTCCGATACCTACGGAATAACCATTCCTTTTTTCCCTGATAATTTTTACAGCCTTACCTTTTGATGAACCCCGGTATAACTGATAAAAAATACCTCCCCAGTAAATTGTGTAACCAAGAGATTTTAGTTCTTCGATAAAATTAGGGTCCTCAGTAGTTAAAAAACGAAAAGGCTCTGAAAAATTTCTGTTTTTTGCCAGTGGAATTAAATAATCCGGTAGTCCGGTAAGTTCTTTGATTTTTTCTGCGCTCATTTCTGAGAATATCTCTATTCTTACGTTTTGTTCCTTTGCAATATTGTGTAAATCATTCTTTATTCCTTCGGATTTTGTGCCTAATTCTTTTCTTTTTCCGTCGATTACGACCAGTCCCCCGTTTTCCGCGGCATATGGGCCAGAGAAGTTCATTTCCTTGATAAAAAAATCGATTTCCGCGGATGTCTTACTTGAAATAACAGCTATTGTGATTCCTTTTTCTATTAAGTTATGTATAAAATCACGGATAGAAATTGCCGAATATGAAGAATCAAGCATGCAGTTATCAAGGTCCGTGAAAATTATCATGAAAGAACTCTTTTGAATATCTTTTCTTCGTTTTTCAGATAACTTTTTGGGTCAAATAGATTTTCCAATTCTTCTTTATTTATATATTTCTTGGCTCTTTCATCGTTTTCAATTTTTTCTTTAAAATTACCGCCTTTTTGCCAGACTTCCATGGCGTTTTCCTGTACGATATTGTAAGCTTCTTCTCTTTTTACTCCTTTATCGAGTAGAGTTATGAGAACCCTTTGCGAAAACACAAGTCCGTTTGTGAGCCAGATGTTTTTTTCAATATTGTCTTTGTATATGTTTATATCCTTTACAACGAAAGCGAGTTTTCTTAGCATATATACAATAAGCCCTGTAGCGTCCGGAAAAAAGATTCTTTCCGTAGAAGAGTGAGAAATATCTCGTTCGTTCCACAGGATTATATTTTCGATGGCTGTTATTAAGTATGAACGGAGTAAGCGGCTCATTCCTGAAAGGCGTTCACAGAGTATAGGATTTCTTTTGTGAGGCATTGCTGATGAGCCTTTCTGTCCTTTTTTAAAAGGTTCTTCTAATTCCCTTATTTCAGTTCTTTGCAGGTGTCGTATCTCGTTTGCTATGTGTTCGATTGTTGAACCGATGGTAACTATTGTAAATATATATTCGGCATACCTGTCTCGCGGCACGACCTGAGTAGAAATGGGTTCCGGTTTTAAATTTAGTTTTTTCAGAGCAAGCTCTTCTACTTCGGGGTCAAGGTGCGCGAAATTTCCCATTGCTCCGGAAATTTTTCCGTATCCGGTTTCTTTTGAAGCTCTGTCGAATCGCTTACTCGCTCTTTTCATTTCAGAGTACCAGGAAAGAAACTTGAGTCCGAGAGAAGTGGGTTCTCCGTGGATACCATGAGTTCTTCCTATAATAGGTATTCCTTTACATTCGAGTGCTTTTTCTTTTAAAATTTCAAGTATATTTTTGAGTTCTTTTTTTATAATTGCGGAACATTCTTTAACCTGCAGAGCGAAAGAAGTATCGACAATATCTGACGATGTGAGCCCCTGGTGGAAAAATCGAGTGGAATCGCCTCCTTTTTCTTCGACAGCGGTGATAAAGGATACCACATCATGTCTGGTTTTTTTCTCGATCTCTTTTATTCTTTCCGCCGAAATTTCAATTCCTTGTAAAGATTTTCCGGTTCCGACTGGGATTCCTCCGAGTTTTTCACGGGCAAAAAGAACGGCAAGTTCGACTTTAAACCATGTTTTAAATTTATTGTCGTCCGACCAGATTTTGTCGATTTCCTCAATTTTATATCTTGAAATCATTAAGCCCTCCTTAATTTATGATGCTTTTATTTCCCTGTAAGATTATAAAAATATATCTTGTAATGTCAAGGTCAAAACAAGGTTAGACCTTAGGTCTGGGGCCGACCAAAGACCGCGGACGGCAGACCGTAGATTCTTCGAATCTAAGTTGAATAGTTAAATAATTGACTATTTACTCATTTACCGATTCATTTAATTAATATAACTTTGCGTATTCCGGTAAATGCTTCTCTGTTTGCTTTCATTCTAATGAAGTACACGCCCGCTGGGTTACCTCTCATATCTATCTTTCTTGAATAATAGCCTGCGTTACTCTCTTCTGAAATCTCTTTCATCTTTGTTCCCTTTATATCATACACCTCTAATATGAACTTAGCCTTTTCGGGAAGAGCGTATTTTATTTTAAATTGATTGCTTCCTGTTATTCCGTTCACATCAAAAGAATAAACCTCAGGCAATTTAGCTATAGGAATGGATGTAATAGGTGAGATCGTAAATATCGCATCGCTTGTATCCGACGGACTTCCAACCGTGTCAGTTATCCGAACAAAACAACTGTCCGAAGGTGTATCGGGTATCGTCCATGAATAAACCCCGGTGTCGGGTATGCTGGCAATTACATCCGACCAGCTCGAACCGTTGTTAGCCGAATATTCTATGTGAACGCCGCCGCTTGTTCCGTTCGAGGTCCAGGTAATATCATAACTATAACTTGCTCCCCAGTCTTCTCCGCCGTTTGGGGTTATAACTGTTATGTATGGAGCCGGGGAAATTGCAAATATCGCATCACTTGTATCCGATGGGCTTCCAACCGTATCAATTATTCGAACAAAACAACTGTCTGAAGGTGTATCGGGTATCGTCCAT
>CAZRYJ010000186.1:0-3577 GCA_964604245.1 uncultured bacterium
AGGTGATATAAAAACATTTGAACCCCTTTCTTTAGCGTTGATTTCTTTAAAAAGTTTAAGCCCAAAAGAGTTGTCCGATTCTACAAGTTTCAACTCGGAAGAACTTAATTCACGCAGGGGCTCTGTAGGTTCGGCTACGTCACAACCAAAAGTTGAAAATAAAAACATAAAAATCAAAAAGAACACCCATTTACTTTTCATCTTTCCCTCCTGTTTTTAGATTTAGATAAAAAAACTGTTATTTAGTTCCAAAAAAAATTTACGACAGGAAATTTTTAGAGGGCAGGTATTGGATGTTAGGTTTTTAGTTAGCAAAGAATAGTAGAGGTGTGGTGTGGTGTGGCTTAACAGACCAACACACCACCGGTCCAACCGACTAACGGACTAAAAATCTTCGCAATTTCAGATAGTTTAGTCTGATAATTTAATATATTCCTTTGGCGAAAAATTGGTTTCGAATGTCCAGGTATGCGCCACACATTTTTTCACCTGGAATACAATAAGCATATCGTATCCCATTTCATCCACCCACGGCTTTAAAAAAGGTCTGTTTTGGACAATTTCTTTTTTTAAATCCATGTCATCTTTAATAACAGCCTCTCCCATAACTCTGACCTGAATATTTTTTTCTTTATCAAAATAACAAATTTCTACCAAAGGATTATTTTTGATTTGCTCGTACAAATCTTTAGTG
This sequence comes from uncultured bacterium, assembly GCA_964604245.1. GTDB lineage: Bacteria > Hydrothermota > UBA3072 > UBA3072 > UBA3072 > JAFGHJ01. Next base: position 695 of record CAZRYJ010000186.1, read on the forward strand.
CTTCCCGTATGAAAAAGAATACCTTCCTCATCCGCCCTGTAAGTCATAATTCCCCTGACATGCGGCTCATTGTTTTCAACGGTAGCAAGATAACAGGTGAGATTGTTATTTATTAATTTAATAATTTCTTCTCTGTTCATTTTTTCTCCTTTTGATTAATTTTTCTCATGATATTGAATAATAACTTATCCAACCAAATAAATCTTATTCAATTTGATTTAAAATTCAAGCCCTGACTCTATTTTTTTATCCAATTAATCGCAATATTCATTATTGGAAACATTGTTAATGCCCCCGCCAATCCATATAACGGCAATAAAAGTATTATCACGGGAAACCACATTGAATATCCCGCCAGCACGCTAATTCCTTCAGCAAAGAAATCTGCGATCATTAAGCCTAAAAGAAGCAAGAACATAGCTATAAGTGCAGCGATTATAAACGATTTTATTTTTTTTTGAGAAAAACGAATACCGATAACGCTTCCTATACCGGAACACATATAAAAAAACAAGTACCTACCTATAGACCAGGACTTTTCTTTCAAAATAAACAACAACACTATTCCACTTACTACCATTCCTATATCTTTATATATATTTTTTTTAAGCATATATATTATTTCCCTATTGATTTTGGGTTTATTGCTATTTCAATAATTTCTTCCGGAGAATCTACAATAAAATTTGCATCTGATTTTATCAGTTCTTCTTTTGTTCCATAGCCATAAGTCACGCCAATACTAAAAACTCCATTTTTCTTGGCTCCAATAATATCATGCCCTCGGTCCCCTACCATCATTGTATTATTAGCCAAAATACCCTCATTTTTCAAGGTATAAGCAATCAGTTCTCCTTTGTCGACTAACTCGCCGGAAAGCTTGCTTCCGTATATTTTCCTAAAATAATTCAAAAGATTAAAATGAGCCATAATTTCAATAGCAAAAACATAAGGTTTAGATGTCACAACAAACAGCTTGAATCCCTGCTTATTCAGTTCCTCTAAAGCTTCCGTAATGCCTGAATAGACCTCGTTTTCAAATTTGCCTTTCTCCTTAAAATACTCCCTGTAAAAGGATAGCGCTGATTCTGCGGTAGCACCATCCGATTTTAAAATTGTCTTAAAGCTTCCCTTAAGAGGGGGACCAATACACCATAGTAAATCCTCCGCTGCCGGAACGATCTTGCCGAGTTTTTTCAGCGCATATTGTATCGACCTTGTTATTCCTTCTTTCGGGTCGGTTAAAGTACCATCGAGATCAAACAGTATATTTTTAATTGTCATTTTTCTCACAAAAAAAATTTAATCTTGAAGTTTGTTTCATAAAGAATATTATATTAAAATTAATCAATAATTCAATATTTAAAGTCATTTAATTGAAGCTAATTTGTAAAACAGAAAGATTCGTGCTATTTGTGTAATTTGTTGTTCCGCTACTTAGATTCTACGAATCTAAGTTAAATGGTTTTTGTTTTGTGGGTTTGTTGGGTTGGATTTTAAACAAACAAAGAAAAAAGGGTTGGGTGTGACTGTGGCTCTGTGCTCTCTGTGGTTAATATTAGTCTTTTGTTTTGACTCACGACACAAGACGCATGATTCATTTATGCGTCTTCGTGGTTTGAAAAATGGTTGATAATGCTTTGCCAACTCCGTACCTTTGCAACGATCTTTTTACATTAAGTCAAAGAAGAACTTACTTCAATTATTTTCTAATCATCCTTAGCCAATTCTTTGATATTATATTATTTTAGAATGAGGCATTTTTTTGTTTCGGTGAAACTACTACCAGCTTGAATCTTATAGAAATAAATGCCTGCCCCTATACCTGAAACATCCCACTGAACCTTGTGGAAACCGGCTGGTTTGTTCTCGTTCACCAGAGTTGCGACTTTCTGACCCAAGAGATTAAGAACGACGATTTCTACAAATACTTCCTCGGGCAATCCATATTGAATAGTTGTTACCGGATTTAACGGATTTGGGAAATTGTGTGATATACTATAATTCTCAGGTATGGCGTCAATATCATCTTCATCCTCTGCCTCTGAATTGCCAGTTGTTATTGAATCCGATTTAGACATAAGCTCATTTCCATCTTTATCAACCAGGAATATTTCATAGATGTATTTGGTATTATCAGTAATATCAAAATCAAGATAATATCTATCAGTAAGGTCCGATGTTAACAGCTGACCATCACGATAAATTTTAAAAGTTACCGTATCGCCTTCTTGTTCAAGAAAAGAAGTAACTTGTCTGGACTTTCGCAAAACTGATATTTTAGAAGGACTCGGCACTGTAAATGATGAAATAACCGTAATTGCTGAGTCACCAAACACTACCGAACCCGACTCAATCGTTTCCGGAATAATATCATACTGCTCTCCTTCACTTACATCAAGAATTTGAAAAGACATCGGATTTCCAGGTATATAACCAGGAGACAAAGTTCCATTATAATCACACAGGTCTATACTCTTCTTACATACAAAAACGTAGGGTTCTCCACTGGTTGAAGAATATACTTGATGACTAACGGAAATTGGCCCTATATCGACACTGGCATTTATTGGACATTCATCAGTTAAAATTCCTGCTTCATCAAAAATATGGATTTCATCTCCCTCATCTAAAAATGAGAGTGCGTTTGAAGGAATTAGCACAGTTTGGGATTCACCCCAACCCCATTTCAGCACGACCATATTGCTATGTGATTCTGCGTCCACATCAAAATCCAAAACAGCAATTTTATAAAACAAACAATTTACTAAACCCTGATCATCAGAAACTTTTAATCCAACCGTATAATTGTTACCTTCGGTAAACTGATATTCGGTATCCCCATTTACACTTGAGCTCCAGTCATAAGTCCCATCTCCATCG
>CAZRYJ010000187.1:0-3573 GCA_964604245.1 uncultured bacterium
TTTCAAGTTAATTTCAGGCAAATCCTGGACTTTTATACTTATATCTTTTTTAACAGAAACTTTCTTTCTTTTTCCGGATCTATATTTTCCTGCTATCATTTTAAATGAATCAACATAAGAAGAAGCCACTTCGTCCCAAATCATTTTTCTGCCATATTTATGCGCCTTTCTTCTTATTTTGTCTCTTTTTATTTCATCTCCTAATAGATCCTTAATAGCTTTTGACATTATTTTTACATCGTTAAAAGGGACTATAATTCCACGCTCTTTATCAAGTAGCTCCAGAGCATGCCAGTACGGTGTGGATATAATAGCTTTTCCGCAAGCAACAGCATAAGATAGAGTACCCGAAGAAATTTGTTGTTCCGAATGATAAGGAGTAATGTATATATCAGCCATTACCAGATATTTAATTAATTCTTTAAGGGTTACAAAGCGATTGTGAAACACCACATTTTTCTCAAGATGTTTTTTATTTATAATATTTTTGAGCGAAAATCTATATTCTTCGCCAAACCGCTTTTTTATATTTGGGTGGGTCTTTCCCAATATTATATAAATAATTTCAGGAAATTCTTTCACAGCATCAGCCAAAGCATCAATCGCAATTTCTAATCCCTTATTCGGACTTAGTAAACCATAAGTTAAAAGCAAAAGATGTCCTTCCATATCAAATTCCTCTTTGTAGTATGAAGGGTCTATAAAAGGTACATTAGGTGCTCCATGATGTATTTTTTTTATTTTAGATTTGGAAACTCCATAAATTTTAGACAGCAACTCGAATCCTTTATCCGCCAACACAACAACTTCTGTGGAAAGTTTACATATCCCTTCTAAAATCCGTTTCTGATCTTCCGACGGATTTAGCAATATAGTATGCAATGTTGTAATTACAGGTTTTTTCAAATTTTCCAAAAGCGACAAAACATACTTACCATCGGGACCCCCATAAATTCCAAATTCATGCTGAACCGAAACCACTTCTACATCAGATATATTGAGAAATTCAGCCGCTTTAAGATAATCTGTTTTATTCTGAGCCCGTATCTCAAAACACACTTCGTTACCGTAATTGTATTCTTTTTCCGAATCCGTCAATGCTACTATGTCTATATCATTGTTTTTCTTTAAGTCAATACCGTATAAATCGGAAATTGCTCCGGCAAGATTATTTGTAAACGTTGCTATACCACACTCCCTTGGAAGATAAGTCGATACAAAAGCAACATGCGATTTTTTTATCTTAGATTTCTTCATAAATTTAAAAGCTCCTAATAATTTGCAATTATAAAAACAATACCAAAGCCTATAAATCACAAGAAGTTTCAACAGAAATGATTTGCCCGATAGCGATATTTCGTGTATGCATTTAAATTTTACGAAAAACAGACAAATAAGTCAAGGTGTAAGTTTTAAAATTTTTTGTAAGGCTTAAAAAAAACATTGCATTAGGATATTTTTTTATTATATTAACGTTGCGAAAATTTTTAAACTTAAACTTCAAATTAGGAGGCTACAGTATGGTATCTTACAAGGAATTAGGATTTGTCAATACCCGCGAAATGATGGGCAAAGCCCTGAATGGCGGATATGCGGTTCCCGCGTACAATTTCAATAATATGGAACAATTACAGGCAATAATTACCGCCTGTGTAGAAACACAATCTCCCGTAATATTACAAATATCAAAAGGCGCAAGAAAATATGCCAATCAAACTTTATTAAGATATCTGGGTCAGGGAGCCATCGAAATGATGAAAGATATGGCTAATGAAAAGGGCTTAAAAGAAATTCCTATAGCCCTGCACCTTGATCATGGTGATTCATTTGAACTATGTGTATCTTGTATTGAATCGGGGTTCTCGTCTGTAATGATAGACGCGTCAAGCCTACCTTTCGACGGAAATGTAGAACTAACTAAAAAAGTTGTTGATTATGCTCGCCCATATGACGTAACAGTCGAAGGTGAACTCGGAGTACTGGCAGGGATCGAAGAACATGTAGTATCGGAGAAAACACATTACACCAAACCGGAAGAAGTTGAAGAATTTGTAAAAAGAACAGGCGTTGACTCTCTGGCAATCTCAATAGGGACTTCCCACGGTGCAAATAAATTCAAACCCGAACAGTGTACAAAAAACGAAGAAGGAGTATACATACCTCCTCCTCTACGCTTCGATATCTTGGAAGAGGTCGAAAAAAGAATACCCGGATTCCAGATTGTCCTTCACGGTTCTTCCTCGGTACCACCCGAAGCTATAAAAATAATTAACGAAAACGGCGGAGGCTTAAAAGATTCCATAGGGATTCCCGAAGAGCAACTCCAAAAAGCAGTAAAGTATAATGTCTGCAAAGTAAATATCGATTCAGACGGCAGACTCTGGATGACCGCAGCTGTGAGAAAGCACCTTGTTGAACATCCGGGGGATTTCGACCCGAGAAAGTATCTTGGACCTGCTCGTGAGGCTTTAATAAATATGTATAAGCATAAGAACGAAAACGTCTTAAATTCGGCTGGCAAGGCTTAATTTAAATCATATATTACCTTATTCGTTAAACCCCTCCCGGATAAACGAGGAGGGGTTTTTTATTGGAACTTCTTGAACTAAAAATAAGTCTGTTATCAAAAAGGAATTACAATGATATTAAATAAAAAAATAGTTATTCGGTTTTTAATAATAATTACATTTGTTTTTTCGTTTTTCGTGGAAGGAGAGGATCAAAAAGGAGAAATAAAAATGGAAAAAGAAGTTTTAGAAAAAGCTACTTTTGCCGGCGGTTGTTTCTGGTGCATTGAATCGGCTTTTGATGAAATCCAGGGCGTAAAAGAAGCTGTTTCAGGATATACCGGCGGTAAAACCGAAAAACCTACCTACATTGAAGTATCTTCAGGTAAAACAGGTCATTATGAAGCCGTACAGGTAATCTTCAATAGCAACAAAATAACATACAATGAGCTCGTAGAAATATTCTGGCAGCAGATAGATCCTACCGATCCAACGGGGCAATTCGCGGATAAGGGTTCCCAATACAAAACGGCAATATTTTATCACAATGAAGAACAAAAGAAACTAGCCAAAGGATCTAAAGAGAAATTAGAAAAATCAGGTAAATTCGATAAGCCTATAGTAACTGAAATAAAAGAAGCTAAGGAATTCTATTCTGCCGAAGACTATCACCAGGATTACTATAAGAAATGTCCTGTAAGATATCAGAATTACAAGGTCGGCTCCGGAAGAGAATCTTTTTTAAAAAGAATCTGGAAAAAAATAACCGATTAATAATAGCCACTAAGGCACCAAGGCACAAAGAATAAAAAGGATTTATGTATTTTGTTGTTAAATAAAGTCTAGGAGTAAGGATTCCAGGGTTCAAGTGAAAAAACAAAATATATTTTTTTGCTTTTTTAATCAGTGTGTATTCGTGTTCATCCGTGGCTAATTTCTTTTTTAGTTAATCACAAAATAAAAAGCTCTGTGTCCTCTGTGGTAAAAATTGTGGCGGGGTGTTGGGAATACAGGGCGTGTTGCCCGAAGGGCAAATATTCAGATTGTAATGCCGCATAGTTTGTAA
>CAZRYJ010000188.1:0-3571 GCA_964604245.1 uncultured bacterium
GATGGATTCTGGGTGGCAGGTTTAGGCGCGGATGCTCTTGCTTCCGTCGGTTTATTTTTTCCATTCTTTTTTATAATTATAGCTCTCGGCATGGGGATCGGAGTCGGAGGCAGTTCCGCAATTTCAAGAAGAATTGGAGCCGGGAAGAAAAAAGACGCGGATAACACCGCCGAGCATACACTCATATTAGGCTTTACAGTATCAATCATTATAAGCATATGCGGCTTTCCTTTTCTTGACGAAATTATGAGAGCATTCAGCGGAGGCAACGAAAAAGTCGCTGAGATGGCAATTAATTACTCGAAAATCTTTTTTCTGGGAACTCCAATATTAATTTTTTCAAATATCGCAAGTTCCATACTACGGGGAGAAGGGGACGCAAAAAGAGCTATGTACGGTATCCTTATCGGCTCCATACTTAATATAATACTTGATCCAATATTTATATATTATTTCAAATTAGGTGTCAGCGGTGCCGCGATTGCTTCGGTTTTTTCCATGGCTGTAAGTTCTCTGCTTTATATATACTGGATATTCAGTAAAAAAGACACTTATCTCGATATATCAATAAAGAATTTTAAATACAATAGAAGAATTTTAAATGAAATCCTGTCCGTTGGCATCCCCTCGACATTAGCCCAGTTATCCATGTCCATAAGCATGATTATACTCAATAAAATCGTGGTACTTGTGGGTACAACAGACGGAATCGCGGTTTTCACAAGTGGCTGGAGAATTATTATGGTAGCAACAACTCCAATTATGGGATTGGCAACAGGGGTTACAGCCGTAACAGGAGCCGCATTTGGCGCAAGCAATAAAGAAAAATTAAAAATAGCATATTTATATGCAATTAAGTGGGGAATCTTCGTCGAATTATTAATAGCTTTTATTGTTTTCTTCTTTACAAAAGAGATTTCGTATATTTTCACTTATTCAAAAGAAGCGGCAAGAATTTCAGACGAGCTCGTAAGATTTTTAAAAATCAGCACATTATTTTATCTGGCCGTCCCTCCCGGCATTTTAACTTCTGCTATGTTCAGAGGAGTGGGGAAAGGATTAAATTCTCTGATTGTAACTATTATCCGAACATTTGTATTCCAATTACCTCTCGCTTATATACTGGCAGCTTATCTCGACTGGGGACTTACAGGCGTTTGGTGGGGTATAGTAGGAGGTAACGTGATCGCTACTATTTTCACCTTTACCTGGGGATTCAGAACTGTCAACCATATCTTGTGAAAAATTTTTGAACCACAAAGGTCGCAAAGAACACAAAGATTTTATTTTTTTTACTCGAAACTCTAACTCACACAAATAACACAAATATTTTTTGTTGCTTTCTCTGTGTCCTCTGTGTCTCTGTGTGAAATTAGTTTTTTATTCGTATCTTAAAGCCTTTACAGGATCCATTTTTGAAGCCTTATTGGCAGGATACATTCCAAAGAAAACTCCTACTATTACCGCAAAAAGAAAAGCAATCAAGACAGAACTTGGAGTCACAACCGACTCTCCTCCCTGACTCAAGAATCTGGGACCCATAGTGCCTACGCCCACCATCATGTTGCCCACAGTATTGGCAAAAATAATACCAAAAAAAATACCTAAAAAACCTCCGCTCAAGGACACTATCACCGACTCTATAAGAAACTGAACGAGAATATCAATTCTTTTCGCTCCTATTGCTTTTCTTATTCCAATCTCTCTCGTTCTCTCAGTAACCGAAACAAGCATTATATTCATTATACCGATACCGCCCACAATAAGAGATATCGCAGCAATGCCGGAAAGCATGATTTTGAAGGTACTGGCTGTCTGCTCTACGGTTTCCTTAAATTCTTCCCGGTTTCTTATCCTGAAATCCTCAACCTGATTATGTCGTTCGAGGAGCAGTCGGCTAACTCGCTCTTCAGTAACATCAGCAGGAAGAAGACCTGTTGTCTGAGCCTCAATAGATCGTACAACATTATCTTCACCGGTAATTCTCTTTTGAGCGGTAAAAAGAGGTATAAATATTCGGTCATCAAAATCATTCCATCCAACAGATCCTTTTTCCTCCATAACACCAATGACGGTAAAACGCATATTTCTTATTTTGATTTCTTTTCCTATAGGATTCGTATCTTTAAAAAGCTCTTCCTTAATTGTTTTACCTATAACGCATACCTTTGCCCACGATTTCAATTCGTCTTCAGTGAAGAATCGCCCCTCTTTGACCTGATGGTTATTTACAGACTGATAAGAAGGCAAAGTACCTATAACATCGGTATCCCAATCCTTATCCTGATATTTGGCTGTTACATCGCTTCTTACCTCCGGAACTACATCTTTTATAAAATCCAGCTCTTTTTTCATCGCAATCGCATCATCGTAGGTAAGCCCTTCGGACCGCCCTCTCCACGTAAGAGCCTGTTCCTTATTATCCGGTCTTCTATAGTATATACTGATAACGTTAGAACCTAATTTTTCTATCTGGGTGGTAATATTTCGTTTTGCCCCCTCTCCGACACCCATGACACCTATAACCGCTCCGACACCTATAATTATACCCAGAACGGTAAGAAAGGAACGAAGCTTATTAGCAAAAAGACCTTTGTATCCCGAAACGAATCCAGAGATAATACTACCCACCAAACTGGCATCTCCCAGGTTTTCTTCAACAAAAGTAGTCTTATTTTTTAATGATTTTCTTCTTATTTTTTCTTCTTCTATTTTTCCATCCTTGATTTTGATACTTCTCTGGGCATAGTCGGCAACATTAACATCATGAGTTACCATTATAACGGTTCTACCTTCCTGATGCAGTTTTTCAAAAAGAGCCATTATTTCTTTTCCGGTTTTCGAATCAAGATTTCCCGTAGGTTCGTCGGCAAATATTATGGAAGGATTGTTTATCAAAGCTCTTGCAATAGCAACTCGCTGCTGTTCTCCACCCGAGAGTTCATTCGGGTCGTGGTAAGCACGCATCTCGAGCCCGACTATCTTAAGAGCATTCATCGCTTTGCGTCTGCGCTGTTCTTCACCTACTCCGGAATAAAGAAGAGGAAGTTCCACATTGCTAAGTGCATTCATTCTTGGAATAAGGTTAAATGTTTGAAATACGAACCCGATTTTTTTCTTCCTTATATCGGATAACTCATCATCGCTTAGCTTACTTACATCATGTCCTTCCAGAAAATAACTCCCGGCAGTTGGCCTGGAAAGACATCCCAGTATATCCATCATGGTTGTTTTTCCTGAACCGGAAGGACCTACAATTGATAAAAACTCTCCTCTATCAACTGTAAGGGAAACACCTCGCAGAGCATGAACCTCTACATTACTTCTGCAGTAAACCTTGGTAAGATTTTTTGCTTCGATTAATTGCATAATTTATATTATCTGCCCGGCGGACGAGCTCTTCTCTCCCCTCCGGGTGAAAATCCTTCCTGAGAAGGAATCATCAACGTATCACTCTCAGAAAGACCACTTTTAACTTCGATTTTTACATCATCATCAAGCCCTGTAACAACAGGCTTAGGGATAAACTTACCTCGCTCACGTATTAGAACCATTGCCTTCCCTTCCCTAT
>CAZRYJ010000189.1:0-3511 GCA_964604245.1 uncultured bacterium
AATTAACTAAAAGCATTTTATCTGTGATTTCAAATTTGTTATCGTTTGTAGTTACTCTTAGCTTATAAAGATAAACGCCATTTGGTGCTTTAGCCCCATTATCCTGATTTGCGTTCCAATTAACCGAGTATGAGCCCGGGAGTTGCCTTTTATTTACAAGAGTTTTAGTTTCTTGCCCCATAATGTTGTAAACTGTTAGTTCCACATTTGACTCTTGCGGTATATTGTATCTTATAGCAGTTGAGTTGTTGAATGGGTTAGGTGAATTCTGGAGTAATGTCGGTTTTGCCAGTATGTCTATGTCTTCGGGAATTCCGCTGCCGTTACCTGTAATCGATACCAATTCGATACCGTAATCCTCACCAAGATTTCTCGAATATTGTCTGTCTGTCGAATTATTCCAGTGTTCGTGAACACCGAGGCTGGGAATAGGAGTCCCATCGCCTTCAGGATCATAGACTATATCGTCCGGCCAGTTATCCGAATCGGCAGCCTGCTCCAAATAGTCATCCGTACCCTCCATCTGAACATAAGTAAGGTTGGGGTGGTTCTCACTTGTGTATTCCGCTCGGAGGAAATCATATCCCACGGATTCTATAGCTACATTATCCTGGGAGATGAATATAGATGAACTCCAGTCGTCGTTGAATGGGGCATTTTTCCATTTGGTGGGTTGATCGATCTCATAACCCGCTGACCAAAGGGCATCCATTAAATAGATTAGGTTTTTCTCTCTGAGTAATTCCCATCCCATTAAATCTACCAGAACTCTGTACAACCCATAACCGGGTCTTTGAATTCCATTGTTAGGGTTTTCGTCCGGGTCAACAAGTCCCATGTGGAGATGCTGGGCACTGGAACGTGTGTGAGAACCAAAATGATTCTTGGCAAACATAGTCACACCGGCTCTTTTATGTCCTTTTAAAGTCGGAACATTTATAAGATATTCGCAATCTTCGAAGATTTTATAAAAGTGATCATCATAAATAGGATCTCCCGATGAAGGATCAGTCCAGATTGGTCCTTCGCGAAGAACCGCGCCACTGTCGGAATAATGAATCATAGAATCGCCCACTGTGGCTATTTCCCTTCCTCCATAATCTCTGTCATGATCAAGATAGTGAATATCGGGAAATTCTCCGTGCCAGAGGGAATAGTCATGATTGTAGATGTGTTTCATCGGATCACCTATATAGATGTCTTCTTCCGCAACGCCGACCTCATTTACGAGATGTTTTAAAAGGGATAATATTAAGTGAGGAGATGTTTCCGATATACCATAGTTATAGGGTTCAAAGTTAGCGCCAATGGACCAGGCGCTTGTTCTGTTGACTTTTATAAATATTATTTCGCCTGCCTGGTATCCGACAGTTCCTTTACCTCTGTTGAAATTGTGATATTTGAAAAGTGTATCCCAGGAGTCGGCGATATCACTTTCCCCTGTGAATGCCCTGACGGCGGTATCGAGCATCGCGTCTATTACACTCTGATCATTATTTTCATCGAGAAACCATCCATGTCCACTTAAATCGGGGTTACAATCTTCATTTGTGGCGTCCGGATCGTGCACCCACACTACCCTTCCCGGGAAAATGCCTTTTTCTTCTCCCATGGGTATATTAGCCTCGAGTTCTCTGGTTTTTAAATTGATGTTTGGTTGTGCGTATACATATTTATCTGTATGCAGTATTAAAAATGCCCCGCCTGCTATACTGATCAAAAGAAGTAATATCCCAAAGGAATATTTCGACTGAGCTAATTTTTCTTTTGCTTTGCGGAAAGAAAATAGCGAAGTGAATATCGCTATAATATAAGCGAGAAAAGTCGTGGCGGTAGGCACGGCAACTTTCATACACGGATAACTTAGTCTGCTGGGCTTTGTTCCCACTCTAATGACTACCCATAATAGGGAAAGAAGTCCTATGAAGGGAAATAATAATACCGACTTGAATCCACTGCGTTTACTTTCAATTCTCTTAAAATGATGCTTAATATGTTTTAGTAGTAGCACTAAATTTTCTTTAGTTTTTCTGAACATTTTTCTTCTCCTTTTTTATATGATTTTTATTTAAATATTTCTCTTTCTAATATTAGCTTATTTTTTTTGATTGTCAAGTAATTAAATGAGTTGCTTTTTTGTTGGTTGGTTGGTTATGACTTGCTTGATCTTTAGCCTTCAGCAATTCTTTGTATAATGCAGTACTTTGAGGCATGATTTCGGTATTGAGCTCCCTGCGTTCTTCCCTAACGGAATCCATTCCGGAATCAATAGTTATATCCATATTATTATTATATAGTAATTATTACTATTTGTCAAGGGGGTTTCTTAAAATTTTAAAGAATTTTTTAATTGCTTTTTAAAGACAGCCAATCAACTGATCAGTCAATACATAGACCCACAATTAAAAATCTCTGTGTTTCCGTATAGGCTATGATTTCGGGTTTCGAGTTAAAATTAAAAATCATTCGTGCTATTTGTGTGATTCGTTGTTCCTCTTGGTTTTAGTGGAGTGTTGGGTTTAAATAAAATAAATATTATTTGTTGTTTCTCTGTGTTCTCTGTGAGTTCTTTTCTCTGTGTACTCTGTGTTTAGATGTTTTGGAGTTGGGAGCGGTTGACATTATTATATCTTTTAATATATTTCACACATGGATGAAACACTTGACCAGGTAAAATTCAGGAAAGAACATTTAGATAAGCTAAAAGAGATGAAAATAAACCCTTATCCCTATAAATTCGAACGAACGCACATGGGCAAAGACCTGAAGGAAAACTTTAAAAGTCTTGAGAATAAAGAAGTGTCTGTTGCCGGCAGAATTATGCGCATAAGAAGCCATGGTAAGAGTACCTTCCTGGATATTCAGGATTCTTCCGATTCGATTCAGATTTATCTCAATAAGGATACGCTTTCAAGTGATTATGATGTGGTTGGATTGCTTGATATAGGGGATTTTATTGGAGTAAAAGGAAAATTAATGAAGACGAGAACAGGTGAGGTGACGATACTGGTCGAGGAGTTGACTATTCTGGCGAAATCATTGCATCCTTTACCGGAAAAGTGGCACGGACTCAGCGACAGGGAAGACCGTTACAGGAAACGCTACCTGGATCTCATCGCAAACGAGGAGAGCGCAAAGATTTTTCGAACACGGACTCTTATAATTCAGGAGATAAGAAATTTCTTAAACGAGAGAGATTTTATTGAAGTGGAAACCCCGATACTTCAGCCGCAGTACGGAGGGGGATTCGCAAAACCCTTTAAAACTTATCAGGAATCGCTTGACAAAGATTTGTTTCTTCGCATTGCCTATGAGTTATATTTGAAGAGACTCATAATAGGAGGAATGGAAAGGGTTTACGAGATAGGAAAAGATTTTAGAAACGAAAGCGTTGATAGGTCTCATAATCCCGAATTCACCATGTTGGAGCTTTATCAGGCTTACGCGGATTACTATGATATGATGAAGATCGTTGAGGAGCTTTTCGAACGTCTTCTTGATCGTTTTGTTG
>CAZRYJ010000190.1:0-3495 GCA_964604245.1 uncultured bacterium
TAACAACAATTTTTTCATAATCGTAATATAAAGTAGATTTAATCTAAGTCAAGTTCAACTGCAACACCCCACACCACTAATTTTCACCACAGAGAACACAGAGAAAAAAAGAACACACAGAGAACGCAGAGGCACACCACACAGCAATTTTTATTTTTTTTGTTTAAATCCCATCCCTCAATACTTATAATCAGCCACGGATTCAAAAAATATTTTGTTGATTTAACGACAATAAAAGATGGGGCGGGAATAGGATCTGTGACTATCTGTGAAAATCTGTGGCTATTTCACTGTTAGGATGTTAGGAGGTTGGGAAGTTAGGGGGTTAAAACAAAATAAAAAATCCTGTTAATCCTTTTTAATCTGCGTCCTAATCTAGGATTTTGGATTTGGGATTTAGGATTTAGTAAAACAACAAAAATATTTAGTGTTTTTCGTTTGTTTCGTGGTTGAAATAAATTAGTTTTTTTTCTTCGTGTCTTAGTGCCTTCGTGGCTATATTACTTCGCGATTTTTATAATCTTTCTTTCTTCTTCTTTTTTCCCGTCTATTTTTAAAATTGCGAAATAAATCCCGGCAACCGAATTTACTCCCCATTTTGTGGAGTAAGTGCCGGGGTTCATTTTATCGTCTATGAGGGTTGCCATTTTTCTTCCATTTAAGTCGTATATTGATAAATCAACGTCTGATGTATTTATGATGCTTAACCGGATATCGGTTTTTTCAATGAAAGGACTTCTGATAACTAAATATTTGTATCCTTTTGTGTTGTTTTTATCCCCATCAGGAATTCCTGTTGATCCCTGATTCCCGTCTAATGCTACAATTGCAAAAGGAATTAATCCATTTGGGCAATTGTAACCGCGAACAGTGACGCGATAAACCCCCGCTGGGGCAGATGAAGGTAACAATACCACTTCAACATTGTTTACCCTGTCGGCGGATCCTCCTGTATTAGAAAAACCATTCGAGAATACATTGCCCAGATATCTATTACTATTAGGCGCGGTCACAATTAAATCGAGATCGTTAATAAGTGTGGGATTTGCCAATGCGGCTGCGGCTGCATCGCTCCAGGCGAGTACAAATTTTATGGGGTCAGATGCGTATGGAATATTTACCATATTAACAACCGAATCTGCTGTGGCTACACCTGTTGTATTATCCGAGACAAATAATGTACTTGAATCTCCGGAGAAGAAAAGGGCATTGTCAAGTACAACCCTTCCCCAGCCTTCTGCCCTGCTGGGAACGGGATTCCCATTTTTTATATCAACTGCGGAAGCAATCAGAATGGCTTTTACAAGGGCGGCGGAAGGATTAAAAGGAGTTCCGGTTAGGGTGTCGCCTGTTGGGGAAAAACCGTCTTTAAAATACTGTCTTATCATAGCGCAGGCTGCGGATATCTGAGGAGCTGCCTGAGATGTTCCGACCAATCCGTTTATTATTCCGTGAGCAGAATCTGCAGCCCAACCTGTGTTTGGATAAGCGCCCCAGAGATAATGTCTAAAAGACGTAATGGGAGTAGTGCCTCCTGGAGCGACAACGTCCGGTTTTATTCTTCCGTCGGTTGTCCATCCCCTTCCGGAAAAGTTACTTACGGAGTCCGGGGAGACATCGAAAGATGGAACCCAGGATGAACCGACTGATATACAGTTTTTGGCTGTAGAGGGAGGTCTGACACTACTGTTGTCCGGTCCAAAATTCCCGGCTGAAAAAACCACCACAAAATCTTTGTTATTCCATACCATATTATCGACATCTATTGCTGCTTCAGCATATTCTCCTGCCGCAATGATATCGCTATAATTCCAGGAATTTTGATGTATTTTTGAGTTGTAGGTAGTATATGCTTTATTCATAGAAGTAGTCATGTTGAAACTTCCCAGTTTGCAGGTGTCATTTTCATTATACGCAAAATCCTGTATATAAAGCCTTACAGGGAAATGATCGACTATGTTTCCTCTCGTTTGTCCTCCCCAGTCGTAAATAGGCATAAGATTAATGCCGTTAGGATGATTATTGGCAATTGATGGGTTTCCGGCTATAATAGAAGAAACATTTGTTCCGTGAAAACAGCCTCCATCTCCATTATCAGATGCAACATCTTCGAGGTTACCTCCTTCATTTGTATAAGCTTGTACTGCAATGTGGTTAGAGCCCGGAGGATCATTCTGGGGGTCCTGAAAGAAACCGCTCCAGTAATCGAGACCTGTATCGAAAATAGTTAGAATTTCGCCTTCTCCGGTTATCCCTTTATCCGCAAGAGTTATTCCACTTGTTACCGTATCCATTGTAGTGGGGGGTGGATTACCTATTGGCTCTACGTCGAATGCAATGGTGAAGGTATTCATTGGTTCCTGAACCGAATATCTCCATACTGAGGAAGATAAAATTACTTTTAAATACGGCTCGATGGACTCTACTTCCTTACGATTCGCCAGTGCGTTCAGAGAATCCGGAGGAATTCTCACTATCATTCTATTATTATTTTCCTGTATTTGCTGAATATCAGAGCCCCAATTTTCTATTTCACGGGCGATATTATTTAGCGAAAAACCAGGAAAGAATCTTATTGAGAGGTGGAGAAGAGGGTCGTTCTCGACCCAGAGTGCGTCCCTTCCGCACGGGCATTCCTTTTGCCTCGAAACTTCTAATTTATTACCTTTAAATTCAGCAATAACCATAGGGAGTTTGTTTTCTGTTTCTCTATCTCTTTTTTCGTAAACACCCGGATGAATTTTATAAGCGGGATGAAAAAGACCAATCCATCGGACAAAAGAAAATTTTCCTATCTTGTTTTTTTCCTTAAGGTTCATTTGAACTATGTATGCAAAGTGGGGGACATAGGCATGAAAAATGCCTCCTGCTTCGGAGATTTTATCTTTCCACTCTGTGAAAATAGGTCCTGTAAATTGTAAAATGTAGTAATTTTCTCCGTCGGTTTCAATTGTTTGCAGTGACCTTGTAAGCGTTGGAGCACTTTCAAGTGGATCGAATTTGTGATTTCTAAAAGATATTGTCATATCGTCTGAAGAGAAAGAAATAAATGATATTAAAAAAAACATTACCAGTAGTTTTCTCATAAAAACCTCCAGGGTTATATTTATATTATGGTGGGATTTTATTGATATGTCAATGCTTTAATTGCCACAAATAGTCCAAAGTCCGAACTTAAAAAACATTTACCACAGAGAACACAGAGGGAGAACAGAAACACAGAGAACACAGAGCCACAACCACACCCAACCCCAATTCTTATCGTGTTTATTTAAAGCTCAACCCAACAAACCCAAGGAACTCTACGAACTCAATAAACTAAATTTCACACAGAGGCACAGGGAACACAGAGAAAAAAATCAGCCAGAGATATTTTCAATGTTAATTCCTAACAGGAGGTAAAAAAAAGATTAATTTAACCCCACCCCTTGACACTTTTCAAAGAAGGTCTGATAATATGAAAAAATTGCATCTCTAGAAGTAGTTAGTAAATTT
>CAZRYJ010000191.1:0-3448 GCA_964604245.1 uncultured bacterium
AACAACAAATAACACGAATAGCACGAATCTTTTCTTCTCGAAACTTCAAAACCCGTTTAATATATCACAGGAGAGAGATTATATCACCCATTTCACATTTTAAGGTTTGACCCCGTTATACTTTGAAACTCAGCATTTCTTGGATTTTCTAAACCGTCCCGAATTCCCATCTACGGTATTAAGGCCAGGAGAAACCTATAAAACAAGCACCGTGTATCGGTTTTCGGTGCAAGAAGTAAGAGGCGAAATTTTCCCTTGACATTTCAAGGAGATGTTATATGTTTTTTTTATGAGAGATAGAATGGACTTTCATTTTCCAAAAGTTAAATATCGTCACGCCATTGGGATTCAGGATATATTGATTTTCCTGGTGCTTTTTTTTATCATCCTTTTTCGCTTATATCCTCCCCTTTTATATGAAATCCAACGTCCTGTATTTTTCACGGATTAGAAGGAGGCCAAGGATCATTACACAAACGATTGATGTAAATCCAGAATTTAAAATTTTTCTTACCGATATTCAAAATACCTATTTCTGCATCACCGCATTGGTGACTGATCCCCATGTGGATTCTATTCACATAGCAGAAATTATTTACGATCGTGTGACTGAAATTATAGCCAATGCGGGAGCACAGATTATCCATGAGCGGATATTCGGAAATATTGAGATTTACAAAAACATACTCGAAACCCGAAATCAAAGGGTTCGGAATCGATTCCCTGAGGATCCGGGGCTCGTGACCTATATCGAGGGAGAATCCTGTTTCGGCAATCCCTTTGCAGGGACTCAACTTCGTGCTTTCCGTCCCTCTCAAGGGGAAGAAATTGTAAAAATCATCCGGGAGGAAAATATTCCCCGAGGGCGAATGTGGAGTCGAAATGGCGCCAAGTTTTTACAATTCCAAAACATCCACGGAGGGGATTCATCCAGCGGAGGGAATCGCCGAAAACAAGCAGAAACTATGTTCCGTAAAGCTGAAGCCCTTTTAAAATCTGCAGACGCTTCCTACCGGGATGTGGTCCGAACATGGATCTATGTGGAGAACATTCTGGACTGGTATCATGAATTCAATCTGGCAAGAAATACATGCTACACCGATTTTGGATTACTCGGGAGCGGAGAACTCGATGATGCGGAAGAGATTTTTTTACCTGCCAGTACAGGTATTACGGGGAAAAATCCCCAAGGCGCTTCTACAATTATGGATATGTTGGCAATTACGCAAAGATCCAATACCGGAATACAAATCCGACCCCTTTCTGGGATTCGTCAACGTTCGCCCTACCGATATGGCTCTGCATTCTCCCGAGCCATGTGTGTGGTGGAACCCGAGGGAAAATGGATCTTTCTTTCAGGAACTGCTTCTATTAATGAAAAAGACAAAAGTGTCTACATTGGAGACATTTCCTCTCAAGTGAAACATACTGTAGAAGTGGTGGATTCGCTCATTCATTCAGAAGGAGCTTCTTTTTCTGATCTTTGCGAAGCCACCGTATTTCTCAAGCGAAAAAGTGATTTCCCCTTGCATCAAGAAACTGCAGAATCCCTCGGACTCTCCGATATTCCTGCAGTGTATTTGGTGGCAGATGTATGTAGGGACGAACTCTTATTTGAATTAGACGCAGCGTTTGTGACTCAGGAATAAACCTTTTCAAATCGCTTGCGGTTTCGATACGCCAGAAGCGATAATGCAATCCATATCCCGAGAATCCAGAATACCATGAAAGGAAATGGGGCTCCTCTTTCCCCGCCGTATGTATGCATACCCGAAAAAAACATATTTACTCCGAAATACGTCATCAGCATGGTACCAAAAGCAGGAAACGCCAGGATATTGAACCAATACCGCCAATTACTAATAATAAAGCGAAGATTCAGCACCAACGCATAAGAAAGAATAACGATTAAGGACCATGATTCCTTGGGATCCCATCCCCAATATCGACCCCAGGTCTCATTAGCCCATATTGCCCCCAATATACTTCCTATAGTTAACAGAAGAAGACCGATCCAAAATCCCTGTTCTATGATTTTGCTCCAAATGGAGAGTTTACACAGGAGATGATTTTTTTCTCGGGAAATTGGAAACGCTAATGTTAAAAGATTTAAAAAGGCCATAGTAGTCCCTACAGCGAAAAAACCATAACTGGCTATTGCAGTAGATACGTGAAGAATAAACCATCGAGACCTCAAAACAGGAGGTAAAGAAGACCCAGTAACATATATAGAAGGCATATGGGATACAATTAACACAATCCCGGAAAGTATGCTCCCGCATATCATGGGTAAACGAGAATGACGGGATAGTACAATACCCGCCAGAAGACTTGCCCACCCTGCAAATACCATGCACTCGTATTTCATACTCCAATTGGTATAGTCCATAAAAACCCAACGAGTTATTACCCCAATGGTAAATATTAAAAAACCAAACCATATTGCCCACTGAAAGATTTTTTTAAACCGGTCTTTAAATGTAAATCGAATTAAACTCATTATCAAAAAAATTAACGGCAAAAATACAAACCATTTACCTAACCACGGTAAAATACGAAAATGGTTGTAGAATTCCTCTATTTTGAGGTGAAAAGCTAAAGAACCGAGGAATATTACTCCCATAATGCATAAAAGAATAACATTAAAACGACTCCCTTCGGACTTTCCAATATCGGTTTCAATCTCACGGATTCGGCCTTTCGGATGGAAAAACGCCAGCGCTATCACTCCAATAAGAAGAAGAAAACCCGCGTACGCCACAGGAATTCCGGAATCACGAGATACAAAAAGAATCGACCCTTTTTCATCCTCATCAAAGGAATACTGATAAAAACGGTAACCTCTATACTTAAGAATATGATTCATGTAAATGGAATAAGGTTTTTCAATATTATGTTCAGGATCTTTAATTACAAGATTACTAATAAACTGAGAGGGCTCTTCTGAATTCTCATATCGCTCTATTCTAAAATCCGAAAGGTGCAGGGAAAATGGCAATTGAAACGGCTTGTCTACAAATTGATTAGACGATTCACCTTCGCGAAGGGCGAGGTAACCATCTATTGTAAAATGTCGAGTCAATATAACTCCCGATAAAATGACAAAAAAAGCAAAAGGGAACAAAACCACGTCCCATTTTTTTCTCTGCCATAACTTAGAGTAAATAAGATTCACCAAAAGAGCGACCGAAAACCAAATCCAGAGAAATTCAAACCATCGGGTATTATACACCAAAACCCTTGCTGCAGAACTCCCGTATGTCCGTTCGAGTAAAGTGGCAATTACGATACTCACGATAAGTCCCATGACAAGCACAAGCATGGTGTGTATCGAAAAGAAAAGTTTTCGGATCATTATACTTAATTTCCCTGCAAGATTAAGGCCTTTAATTCGATTATTATTTTACTACTTTTGTAGCGCCTGATAGAGCATCGATATTAACTGTTG
>CAZRYJ010000192.1:0-3442 GCA_964604245.1 uncultured bacterium
TTTTTAGGCTCTCAGCCGAAAGCTACTTTTATTATACAAATATACATATTTCTGTCAAGTCAACGAATATTACGCAAAATAAATATAAAAATACTCTATATTATCTGGTTTTTTTCTTTTCACGCACTCCAGCTCTATTGGCTTCAAGTCTTGCCTTTTATACCTAATGATATTAATTGAAACCCTCACCCAATAGGCTTTTTACTTTGCCCAAATTGATTTCGTTCACCCCGTAATTTTCACCATAATACACAACATTGTCAAAATCATATAAATCACTTCTGACTTTTAGAGGATTTATAATTAAAAATTTATTAGTTTTATTACTTAAAAATCTTTCTTTTATTAATTCATTAATCTTTTTGTCTCCTAATCCATATCCAATTGAAATCAAAAATTTAGAATTTACTAAATTATTCTTAAAATCTTCTAGAATAGGAAGATAATAGTATCCTAATTTGTAATTCAGAGCTTTAACAGTTGTACCTGACAGAAAATCTGGAGCAAAGCTTCCAACCGAAGTACGATATTTTTTTCCTTTTCCATCAATTTCTTCTTTATAGAAATCAGATGTGTTAACGCCAGAAGGAACCTTAATAGAAATATATTCTCCAGATCTAAAAATATATTGATCAATACTACCATGAAGTTTATAAAGACGAAACTTTTTATCATAAATATTTGTAAATTTCCTTAACCTTACAGTTACGTTATCAAAATTTTTGCCATAGTAAGGCGAATCCAACTCGTCAAAACCGTCCGAAATTTCTCCCATGATTGCGTCAGAAATAGCTAAGGATTTCATTAAAAGATCATGATTGAGGGTATGAATATTAATTACTTCATATTTGCCTCCTAAATATTCAATGAGCTCAAGGAAACTTCTATATTTGGTATATGGCTTACACAAATGAACTATCTTGAGATTTTTTCTAAACATCCCTCCAAGTAGTTGCATATAATACCTGTTAAAATTGTTTAATGTATACATTTTGTCGAGTCTATACTCAAATTTCTTACAAAAATCATCGTAAAAACTTTCGAATTCATAAGAAGAAGTTGTTTCTCTAAGTAATTCATTATAGAAGTCGAAAAATCTCTCATAATCGAATTCCTCACTTTTTAGGATACTTACATTATAGAATTTAAGAAACTCTTCGACAAAAAATCTTTCTTCTATATGCATCCAACTTGCATTTGGATCAAAGTCATCTTCCAGAAATTTAGCAAATCCATTAGTATGTATTAATATCTCGTCATGGTTGATTTTTTTCAATCTTTCATTTATTTCCTTTCTAGTTGGATAACCATCAGGAACGGAAAACCCTGCTCCAAGCAAAAAAGATATTTCCATAATTAAAGAATTTTATCCAAATTTAGAAGATCTGTGAGGTATCTGCATTAAATTTGCTAATTCCTCCTTTGAATTTTTTTAGTTTCTTTCTTTCTTCAGTATTTACCAAATTTACCAGATATATTATAGATGCTTTCACCAACTGAAATAAATCGATTGAGAGCTTCAATATTTCCCCCTCAAATTTAACGTTTTTATGCGTATTTAATTCTCCATTAAAACTTTCATCTTTAATCTCATAATACCGATGAATAATAGCGTTTCTTATATCTCGGAAACCCTTAAAATATCCATTATTAAAATCACGATAAATATCAAACAACGCTAATAAACTAAAGTTGTCCAAATTAGCAATTTCATCTCTAACGGACACGAATTCTATAGACCTCAATATTTCCATTAATTCTCTTCTTTTCCTAGGCGATAAATTGTTTTTATTTAAAATATATTTTTCCGAATTACAATCTTTCTCATAAACATTTGAAATCAATTGTTTCTTTTTGCCTTCAACTTGATTGATTATTTCTTCAAATTCCGATGATTCAAGAGCTTCAAACTGTTCCCAAATGTTAACAGATAGAAAATAAATACTATTCTCAGATAATCCCAAGTTCAAATAATCGTTTATAAAAAAAGCTATTTTATCAAGAATGTTATAGGCCTCCACAAAAGAGACCTTCAATAAGCCTACGTATAAATTAAATTTAGTATTATCTTCCGTATTTACCAATAAAGTACGCTCGCTAATGTTTTTAAAATCATCTCTTTTAAATTGCGATTGAACCAAATTTAATCTAGCTGTCATATAATCCTCTTTAATTTGGTTGATATACTTTGATAACTTGTAATAAGTGGCTTTTTTATCGTCTTTATCTGATAATAAATTGATGAAAATTGGATCTCGGACTGTATCTTCCGAGATATTTTCATGTATACAAAAATTCATAAACAAATTATTTTTAGCACAAAACTCTAAAAAGAATTTTTCAAAATCAGTTAATCCTATCATACTATAAGCAGGATAGATAATTTTGTCTATCAAAAGGTCTTTGCTGGCAATATTGTTTTCAATTCTTTTTAAAGTTTCTACATAATCTTTTTTCGCGGCGGTACCGCCTATTATAATTAAAGCTTTATCTTCGAGTCCCTTTATAATATCACTATACGCCTCAGATAAGATTTCATCACGATATTTTTGAGTAATATATGAGAAGTATTCATAGGCTTTACCTCTATTACACAAAGCCATTGAAAAATTCTTATCAATATTAAGAGCTTTATTATAATATGCTATTGCTTCTACTCCTCTTCCTAAGTTATCAAGACAATTGGCATAATTAGTATAGAGGCGACATCTCGCATTCGAGATAGCAATCGATTTAGATTTTAATGCTTGCCTATAATATTTTTTGGCATTTTGAAGGAATTTACTTTTAAAGTAGAGTTTAATGTTTTTCTTGTATTCCTTAATTGCAAAAAGACCTAAATAAGCATTTCCTATCGCGGAATATAATTCTAGCTCTTTATCAAAATCTCCTATGATAGAAGTAAGTTTATCGATACCTTCTTTTATGAGTTTAACATCTTTATTACCAGAGCCAATATCAATTAAATTGGCACCAATGTTATAAACGGCTGTAGAATTTAGAGCTTCCTTTTCTAAGTTGCGAGTTAACTCCAAAGCTTTATCATAATTATCTTGAGTAATTAAATCACGAATAGCAAAAATTAAAGAATTTATATCTTTCATGTATGAATCTTCATTTTTATAATAATTACATCTAAAAATGTACAACTTTAAAGAAAAGGCAACATGTCTTCCGGAAGTAGGCATTTTTTATCATTATATTAGTCGATCTGCAAAAGCAAAAAATCCGTATTCATCCGTGGCTAATTTTAAGTTTTGGTGTTTGGGTAAAATAACAAAAATCTCCGTGTCCTCTGTGGCTCCGTGTGAGATATGTGTAAATACAAGTAAATTTCCACCATTTACAACATAACCTTCTAAATTTTGTTTAAATTCCTGTGAATTAAAACCGCTAAGCGCTCCAGAGCCGATCACAACAAGGTTTACTTCATCGGAAAGTA
>CAZRYJ010000193.1:0-3440 GCA_964604245.1 uncultured bacterium
AATAATTATTGTTTATCCGTGTAATTCTAATAAAAAAAAGCTAAAAATCAACCCATTTCCTTATTATTGCCACGAAGACACTAAGACACCAAGCCCACCACATCCCCAATTTTATTTTGTTGATTTAAAACCCAACCCACAACCCAAAAATTATATCACACAAAGACACAGAGCACACAGAGTTTATTTTTTGTCTTTAGATTTTGAATTAACAAAACTTTCTTTGTGACTTGGTGCCTTAGTGGCTATACATTTGAATCTTTTCGTTGACTTTTATCTCTTGGGAGTTATTTTTGAGTTATGAAGGATTTTTTTGAAGAAGTGTTCGAAGGTATAGGAAAAGAAGAAATCAAAGAATTAAAAAGACTCTTTGAAGACGTTACTTTTCAAAAAGACCAAATCATAGTTAAGGAAGATGAATATGGCGAAGAAATATATATCTTAAAGAAGGGATACGCCCTGGTGACAAAAAGGGGAAATGTTTTGGCAGAGCTTACAGTAGGTGATATTATAGGAGAGATGTCTTTCCATGGAGCTGCCCGCTCTGCTACTGTTGTTCCTGTTGAAGAAACAATTCTTGCCAAAAGCGATGGAAAAGCATTTTATAAACTGCTTTCCGAACATCCAAAAATTGCTATTTGCCTTCTCAAAACGGTTTCAAGCAGGCTTCGTAAGATTGATGATAAGGTTGTAGAAAAAGCTCTTCAGGAAGAACGTCTTGCAATTTTGGGGAAACTTGGTTCTACTATAATCCACGATTTAAAATCGCCTCTTTCCGCCATTAAAGGATACGCGAACATCCTGGAAGGAGCGGAAGAGAATGAAAAACTTAAAAAGTACGCAAAATCGATTAGTAAATCGGTAGATTTTACTTTTGATATGATTGAGGATATTCTCGAGTTCGGAAGAGATAAAACCACATTAGATTTTAGGCCGGTAGATATTTATGAATATTTTAAAGAAGTTATTGAGCTGTTCGGCGAAGGTGCTGATAATAAAGAAATAGAAATAAAAATTTTGCCCTGTGATGATTTGTATTTTGAGCTCGATCCCTTTAAGATGAAAAGAGTTCTTTTGAATCTTATGAAAAACGCAAGGGAAGCAATCGAGGTAAAGGGAAAAATCGAGATTGGAGCAGAAAAAACTAAAAGTGGCATAAAATTATTTGTTCGAGATAACGGTGTTGGGATGCCGGGGGAAGTTGCATGCAGGATTTTTGAGCCGTTTTTTACTCATGGTAAGAGAGGTACCGGTTTAGGAATGACAGTGGTACGAAAGATAATAGATGACCTTAAAGGAGAAATAAAAATAGAAAGTGCCAAAGGCAAAGGAACAACTTTTAATATATTATTAAAAAATAAACCGGATATGATTAAAATTTGAGGAGGTAAGGGATGATAAAGGGTCTGATAAAAAAGAACAGAAGTATCCGTCGTTTTAAGAAAGGAGTTAGAATAACAAAAAAAACGTTGATAGAATTAGTCGAACTTGCACGCCTATCGGCTTCGGCTGCAAATCTTCAGCCTTTGAAATATTTGCTTTCCTATGATTCCGAGAAAAACAATAAGATATTTCCTCACACAAAATGGGCAGGTTATCTGAGCGATTGGGATGGACCAAATGAGAGTGAGCGACCTTCGGCTTATATATTGATTCTCGGAGATACCGCAATTACAAAATCGTTCGGCTGTGACCATGGAATCGCCGCTCAGAATATCCTGCTTGGTGCCGTAGAAAAAGGGCTTGGTGGATGTATCGTGGGAGCTCTAAACAGGAAAGGACTTCACGATAGTCTCGATATTCCTTCCCGGTATGAGATTCTTATTGTCGTCGCGTTAGGCAGACCGGATGAAAAAGTTATTGTTGAGACCGCCTGCGATGATAATATCAAGTACTGGCGGGATGAAAAAGATGTTCTGCACGTTCCCAAAAGACCCCTGGAGGAATTGATACTGGATTTGTGATTTGATTAACCGCAGAGACGCAGAGAACACAGAGAAAAAAGCATCTTTTTTGTTTTAAAAACTCCCAACCCTTCAGCACCAAATTAATCTCACACAGAGGCACAGAGACACGGAGTACACAAAGAAAAAATTTGTTGTTTTAACTAAATTCCAACTCCTAAATCCAAAAAGCCTAAAAAGGGACGCAGATTTTTTGGATTTTTTAAAACTCCACCCAACAAATCCACGACCTAACGGACTAACAAAACAAGGAACGACAAGTTCGGACTATCTATACATTGACAAACATTAAAAGTCCTTTAAAATGCGGGTATGGGAGTTTATGAGAGAAAATCGAAAAAACACATCTTCTGTTTGTTGATTTGGATTGTTCTAATTATGGCAGGGAATGATCTGTATGCTTCGGATTCCTTGAGCGATAAGTCTTCTACTGTAAGGAATTGCCTGAGAGATGAGCCCATTTTAAATGCGGCGGGAGCTCCGAGTGCGGATGTTCTTCGCGGAAAAGAAAACTATCTCAATATATGGGGATGGGGAGCTTATGGCATTACGAATGACTTAACCTTTATTTATGACTGGCTTTTAGTGCTGGCAAAGATTCCCGCGGGCTTTGTAAGGTATAAGTTACCTCCTCATACGGAAAAATTTACATATTCGTTAGAATTATTTGGTGTATCGCTGGAGCGTTTTGATGACGAGGTAAAAGCATTAGAAACCGAAGAATTTGAAGCGTATCAAAAGGGCTGGCAAGCCTGGATGCATTTAAATACAACTTATAGAATAAATTCAAATTTGAGGATGCACGTTTCAGCAGGAAGTACATTTGATACATATCAAAAATATACGCCCAAAGAGAACGCAAAGTTCTCTGAAGAGAAGATATACGAAGATTATTATTCATTTGATTTAGCTGTTGGGTTTGATTGCTTGTTTAAAAAAAACGTGAGAATTTCAGCTAATTATATAAAGGGTAATCAGTTGTTTATATATGACCAGAATCCTCAAAAATGGGCTATTCAGGTGGGAATTCAGTTCGCGCCATTTTATCATTGGCAGCAAGGGTTTTTCAGAAATATGAGAATTGAATTATGGGGATTCTATGTAAATTTCCCTGAACTTGAATATGAAGAAGCTATACCGCCATTATTCCCTTTAATATCGTGGCAGTGGCAGATAAAATAACGGGAACAGGTATCAGATACAAGGTCTTAGGTTTTAGGTACAACATAAATAAAAACTCTGTGTCCTCTGTGGCTCCGTGTGAGATATAAGTTTTTGTTTTGACTCGTGACTCTTTTTTGTGCCTTCGTGGCTATTAAATCTATATAATTCTTAGATTTTTAAGAACGATTTTCAGCTTTTGCTTGTTTTCTCCGCTCATTTCGCACATGGGGAGACGGAAAACTTCTTTTATCATTCCTTTCATCGCAAGAGCTGTTTTTATTGGTATTGGATTTGTTTCGATAAACTCAACTT
>CAZRYJ010000194.1:0-3368 GCA_964604245.1 uncultured bacterium
TAAGTGTTTGCTTTTTTATATAATTTTCCGGAACACCTTTAAGTTTTGCTTTGGTAATCTCTATGTAGTATCCAAAAACTGAGTTATATCCAACTTTAAGCTTATCGATACCTGTTTCTTTTCTTTGTTCTTTTTCGTATTTAAGAACCCAGTTTTTACCCTCAGAGGCAATTCTTCTTATTTCATCTAAATCTGAGCTGTAACCTTTTTTAAAGATTCCCGCATAGTTAATTCTTGCAGGGGGATCGGTAACAATTGAGTTTTCAATTAGATTTATGATTTTCTTTAAATCTTTTATTTTTTTTACTTGTTTTTTAAATATTGGTGAATTTAGAACAGAAAGAATTTTCTTTAATTCACCAGCATGAGAAAGCGATATTTTTAAGGAAATTAAATCCCGGGGAGTTGCTCTCGATGTAGACAAGCGACCGGTAATTCTCTCGATATCATAAACTTCTTTTAACTTTTCCTGGACTTTTTTTAAGATATTTCTTTTAAAAGTTAGTTCCGCTATACCGTCGAATCTCTCCTCGATTTCAACCTTATCTGTAGAAGGGAACAGCAACCACTTTTTTAAAAGACGGCTTCCCATGGAGGTTAAAGTTCTATTGATCGCACCTAAAAGAGCTCCTTTCTGAACTCCATTTATTTTAGTAATTAATTCCAGATTTTTTATTGTAGCACCGTCTAAGGACATACCGTCATCGGGATTAAAGCGTGATATTTTCTTTATGTGTTTTAATGTCGTTTTCTGATTCTCGGTTATGTAAGAAAGCAGGGCTCCAGCCGAACAAACTGCCAAGGAGGTTTCACTAAGACCGAAAGAATCTATCTTCAAAACTCCAAAATGATCTTTAATAAGCTCTAGAGCGAAGTTTCTATCAAACCTATAAGATTCAATTTTTGTAATAGGAATAGAGTCCGGTAATTCGATCTGCATTCCTTCCGGAATTATTAATTCTTTGGGAGATAAACGGTTCAATTCATCAATCAAATTCCTTATTTCGCCGGACTGAAATTCTCCTGTGGAAATATCAGAAAAAGCAATTCCATATGTGTTTTTATCCTTTATCACTGAAGCAAGATAATTATTATCCGTTTCTTTTAACAAAGAAGGGCGCATCACAGTTCCTGATGTTATAACTTCGACAACTTCTCTTTCTACCAGACCTTTTGAGGTTTTTGGATCTCCTACCTGTTCGCAAATGGCTACTTTCTTCCCTGAACGAACGAGCTTTTCAATATAAGAATCAGCCGCTTTAATAGGTATACCCGCAAGCGGAGCTCGTACACCTTTGCCCATAGGTTTGGAGGTTAAAGTTATATCAAGAGTTTCAGAAGCAATTTTTGCATCATCGTAAAACGTTTCGTAAAAATCACCTATATGGAACAGTAGAACTGAATCTTGATATTTCTTCTTTATTTGAAGATACTGTTTAAGGAGTGGAGTCAAAAGCTATGAAACCGTGGAAACCTTTATTTTTTATAACCTCAAGATAATTTTCCGCATCATTTCGATTTCCAAACTTTCCGGAATAAATTTTCGAATACTGACCTTCTTCCCTTATAAAATATTCTACATCATTTTCTTTAAGCTTTCCCAGGAAGTATTCCAGCCATTTCTTGTCTTCGTA
Organism: uncultured bacterium; assembly: GCA_964604245.1. Classification (GTDB taxonomy): domain Bacteria; phylum Hydrothermota; class UBA3072; order UBA3072; family UBA3072; genus JAFGHJ01. Next base: position 1,635 of record CAZRYJ010000194.1, read on the forward strand.
AGCTCCAAGCTGCACGGTGTAAAATCCACTTTCGGTTTCTACTTTTGGTTGTTCAACACTTTTTTCTTCTTTTTCAGTATCTTTTTCTTCAGGGGGAGACTCTTTTTCTTTCCCGTCAGAGAGTAAATTTTTTAGTACCATTTCCATTTTCTTCGATTTTGTAGAATCTCCTGAGTTTGCATAGCAATACTTTAACCAATAACATGTCTTGGCATATATTGGAGATTTCTTACCTTTTCTAAATATTATTTCAAAATGGTCAATTGTTTTTTCAAAATCTCCTAAAATGTAATAAAGCATTCCGATTCTAAAAAGAGAGGAATCCGCATACGGGCTCGCGGGTGCTTCTTTTACGATTTGCCTGTAGTATTCAACTGCTTTGAACGGATCTTTAATTTTTGATGCCGTTTGATATTTTCCTTTAACTGGATCTTCGGCATTGATAAATACTAAAATAAGAAAGAAAATCATATACTAATTATTCAACACCTGCTAAGGTTTAACGTTCCGAAAGACCCACAATTCTTACATTTCCAGCTAAATTCACTTGTTTCATTATTGCATTTGTAACATCTAAATAATTTATTTTCATCCATTTGATTATTAATTTTTGTAAGATATTCGGAAACCATATTGCCATCTATCTCATTAGAAATAATAGCTATTGAGAGAAGAACGTTATAATCGTTCAAATCAAAATTCTTTATAGATTCCTCGAGAATCTCATTTGCTTTTTCCAACTGGCCTCTTTTCTTCAATATTGAAATATAAGATGCAAGTATGCATATATTATCAGGATTCTCTTCAAATTTACTTTTCAAGTACGGTTCAAGAACGCTAAATTGACCTTCTTCAAACATGTATTCTTCCAGCAAGGGAAGATATAAAAATGCCTTATCCGGATCAATAGATATACTTTTTTTAATATGTTCAAGTCCTCCGCTTTCATCTCCCTGTGAAATCAAAAGTTTTCCATGTAGATAGTAGGCATACGATACATTCCCTTTTTCTCCAATTGAAATAAATTTGTTTGCTTTTTTTACGTCTTTTTGGGAAACTTCCACCACAAGATTCGTTGCATATTGAGCAAGTTCTTTTGCGTCAAATACTTTTTTAGCAATATTAAATGCTTTGTCCCATTTTTCCAATTTTTCATAGGCACTCATTAATTTGTGAGATAAAACCGAATTCTTTGGATTTTTATTGTAAAGAGTTTCGAGCAAAGGCAAGGCTTTTGACCAATCTTCATTTTTAAGATAGTCTTCAGCCAGAGCTTCTTTCAATCTATTTTTCTGTTCATTGGTAAGCAAAGGATTTACAAGAAGATTTTTATGAATTTTTATTGCCCTTACTATTTCACCTTTTTCCCTGAGTAGGTTACCCGTATACAGATAACTTTCTGTGTTTGACGGATCCTTCTCCAAAACTTCTCTAAACAATTTTATTGCATTATTTTTTTCTCCTTCAATCATTGCTTCAAGGCCTTTTACGTATGAAGTGTAATGGTTTTGGCATTTAAGCCTTTCTGACATTCTGGAGAATATTGCTAAACCCACCCAAATGAGTATAAAAAAAAGGATGAGATATATGAGAAGGTTCATTCTGTAGTATCCTCCTCTTTTTCTTTAGCTTCAGCTACCTCTTCTTCTTCTTCCTCCTCTTCCTCCTCTATTAATTCCTCTATTTCTTCTCCTTCTTCTTCTTCAAAAGGTAAATTTTTCAAAGCTTTGACTT
>CAZRYJ010000195.1:0-3355 GCA_964604245.1 uncultured bacterium
TCTAATCCGAAGTATTCATGTGCCACTATGTTTCTCATTGATTTCATCTTCTGCCAGGGTATATCATTATACGTAGATTTTATTTTTTCAGGAATGTGGGTTGAGGCTTCTCCGATTATCTCAAAATTTCTGGTGATAGCGTCAAAAACCAGAACGTTATTTTTGAAATCTTCAAAATCCATTCCTTCTGTAAATTCTAAAATTTTATCTATCGATTGGAGTATGTCATTTAAATAAAGATACTCCTCTCTCATATATAAACAACCTCTTTCATTATATCATCTTTCATCAAGGGTTTTATTGCATCCTCTGTTACCAGATCTATTTTTCTCGATAGAAATTCAGAAAGGAAATCCTTTAACGCTATAAATTCAAATATATCGATATCTTTATCGAATTCGACTAAGATATCTATATCACTGTCCCTGACTTCGTTACCTCTGGAAAAGGAACCGAAAACGCCGATTTTTGAAACCCCGTATTTTTCGTGAAGTTCAGGTTGAACGTTTTTTAACTTTTTCTTAATTTCTTTTAACATTAATTTTTACTCCTTTATTATTACAATTATGGTAATGCTTTTGATTGTTTATGTCAACACCAAAAATTTCTCTCAATAAAACAAATTTTTTTTTCTCTGTGTCCTCTGCGTCTCTGTGGCAAAGTTTAGATACCAGATACCGGGTCTCAGGTCCCAGAATAGACTCGTGACTGTTTTATCCGCTGTTGCGGAAATTCAATCTTGACAAGTCATCTTGATTCTCTAAATTAACAACAGGAGGGAAAAATGAATCTTAAGCGTAATATATTTATAGTTTTAGCTTTAGTTACATTAATGGCATTTTCCTGGGGATGTAAAGAAACGCAACCTACTGCGCCACCAAACGGCACAATAACTCCGGCAACAAGCGGACTTGAAGGTTGTGGTGTTAATCTTCAACCTTCTTACTATTGTAACGGAGACATGGATTTAGGCTGGAACTTAATGGATAATTATTCCGATATCAAAACTTTAAGAATAGAATTGGACACGAGTACGAATTCCACAATGGATGATTTCGTCAGATGGATAAGTGAAGCCAACGATAATGGCTATGATGTTATAGCTACTTACCACTATTGCTCTGAGCTTGGTTCAAATGACCCGAATGAACTGCTTGCTGCCGCCAAATGGTGGGTAGATAATTGGGACACTCTTTCCACAGCCGGTTCATTTACCGTGAATCTAATGAATGAATGGGGTAATCATAGTTTAACTTCAGAGCAATACGCAGATGCATATAACCAGGCTATAGACACAGTGCGCCAGGTGTATGACGGTCCGATTATTTGTGACATTCCCGGATGGGGACAGGAAACACACACGGCTGCCGATGCGTCTCCAAATATCGATGACGATAATATCATCTTTTCCGTTCATATATATACCAACGGCTGGAACGGAAGCGCCGGTCATAGCTTGCGTGAATCAGACCTCGATTATTTAGAAGCTGCGGGAAGACCCTGTATGGTAGGCGAATTTGGAAATGGAGGTGGGGGCAGTGTTGATTGGTCTGCACTGGTTGACCATGCCAGGTCCAAAGGCTGGTCTGTAATCGGCTGGTGCTGGAACGGCGACGGCGGAGATATGAATATGATAAGTCCTTTTTGGGGCGCTGACTGCGGTGCCACTTTATACGCAAAAAGTTCTTACTTCGACACCATATACAATAAATTAGGAGCGTATGATACAACAACTAGCGGCAGTACAACGACCACAAGTGGTAACTAAGGACTAATTTCCGGGGTCAAATCTCACATGGCTTTGAACTCACCGGATTCTACAACGTCTGTTTGAATTCCTTCGATTTCCTTAGGAATAATATCCTTTCTTTTAAGATTTTCTTCCGTTTTCTTTTCTATTACGTAACAAACAATGGAAAGTTTGTCAGTCCTTTTCCCGTCAATTTCTTTATATCCAACTGAACAACCTGCAACACCGGTTTTATTCATAAGTTCTTGTTCATGTTTTTCTTTTACCTTTTTCACCTCTTCGATTGTCGGCATGGGATAACTTTACTTCGTAACCAACTCCGCATCGAGAAGATTCAAATAGTTCTGTATATGATTGGCGATTGTGATATTATTGGCATCGCTGCCCGCGAAAAGTTTGCCGACGGCATAGCCATCCATGTCGAGGATTGAGCTTCCGGAGTCACCTCCGGCGCTAAATCCTTTTTTGCTTATAACTATTTGATCTCTGAAATACGCGGATTTTCCGGTACCATAAGATATTGGACCGATAGTCGCGTCTATACCGCTTATCAGTCCATCAACTGTGTGGGAAGTCGTTCTTCCTGATTTTTGAACAAGCATATCAAGTTGAGCTTGTCTAACCCCTTTAGGCACTCCGATATCCACAATCTCTGCTAAGACGTTCTCCCTTTTGACTTCAATCATTGCCGCGTCCACCAGATTATATTCCGGATAGGCGACAACCGGTCTCAGTCTTGTCTTTCCCCCAAGTAATCCGGCAGGTATATTGTAGAGACTGCTCCAAAACCTGGCTAGCGAGCATTGGCTCGGAGAATCAGAATCAACAAACTCTATAGGAACGAATTTCAACAGATGTCCTATCACATCATCAGGAACCTTACCTCCGTCATAGGGTCCGGGTTGAAGATAAGAGTCTCCAATCTCAGCATCGTTTGAGTTTGCCCCTACATGATTATTTGTTCCAATGCATATCTTCCCTGTACTTTTATCTTTTATTAGCTCTCCGTTTGTGCCTGCGGTTATTAGATAATGACCTCCGGATGTGCCCATCGGGCAGGGTCTCATTCTTTCTTTATTATCTGCTTGCAGAGCTATTATTTTACCAACTTCTATCACGTCGGTTGGAATATCTTTTATTGTTTCCGGGACAAAATCCCTCTTACTCAGTTTTTCTTTCGGGAGCTTTTTCTCGACCAGACATATGACACTCAATTTATCGGTTTTCCACGCTCCCTTTATTTTGTATCCCGTCATTACACCTAAAACATTAGCTTTCCTTAATAATTCTTTTTCGTACTTCTTCTTTATTTCTCCTATTTCCATTTTTTTCTCCGTTTGTTAATATCTTTTTTGCAAAAACAGCATTTGCTCTTCGGGTACGCGATAGGGGATCCAATAAAAAAATTAGGGGTTATATTTTCGAATTTTAATAAATCTTTTTCATACCGATAATTTAATGTTTCCATAATTATAGTATACTGAGAGTTTAAAAAGATTGATTGATAAGTCAAGGGGTGTGATGTTGAACATCGCAAGTCATGAGTCAATATTTTAGAATTTGGGATTTAGGGATATAGAAATTAGTGATTAGTCAATTAGTAAA
>CAZRYJ010000196.1:0-3349 GCA_964604245.1 uncultured bacterium
GCATCCGATGTTTCAAGCGGTATTTATTATTATCGATTGAAGTCAGATAACGGCTCTTCGAAGATTCGCAAAATGATGGTATTAAAATGAAAAAAACGAATTATATTTCTTTACACGAAACTCGAGATTTTAGTTATTGTACGCAGATAAACACAGATTTTTCAAATAGTTAGGACGTTAGGCGGTTAGGTCGTTAGGTAGTTTAAAAAAGTTACTAAATCCCAACCCCAAAATCCTAAAGAATAACCACAGAGCCTCCCCGATACGATCATTCTTCCCTACAGGGCAAGCAGAGAACACAGAGTTTTTTTTGTTGTTTTCCTTCCTAACCTTCTAACATCCTAACATTCTAACTTATGAAATCTTTTCACATTTCAAGATCTGATTTTATTATTCCGTTACTCTCAACAACATTAATTTTTTCGTTACAATAAAGTCATCAGAGGCAATACGGTAAAAATAGATTCCTGAAGATATATTTTTTCCAGACTTATCCGTCCCATCCCAAACAGCAATATGACTGCCTTGCGGTAATGTTTTGTTTGCGAGATTTCTTATGAGTCTTCCATCTATGGAATAAATATCAAGTCTAACATGGGTTTTATAAGGTAATATAAAAGGAATAGTTGTACTTGTAGTAAAAGGATTTGGGTTGTTCTGATAGAGTGAGAAGCCAAAGTGTATGTCATTGGGAGGATTTTCATTGATTCCGGAATTTCTTGTCCTAAAATCGGAAACAATTGGTGCCCTAATATTGATTGTCCTTGCGTTATCAGCTGAGCTATCAACTATAGCAGAATCAACTCCAGTAGGCTGACCTTGGTAGTAGACATTAGGGTTGGAGAAATGTAATATTGGCGGACCACCATAATTAGAGACTGCCGTTCTCCAAGCTGATGGTTTATTATGATCCCAATAAGCATGAGAATAATCAAATGTGCCTTTAAGACCTTCAACACGAGTATGCCCGCCGCCTAAATTGTGCCCGACTTCATGTTCGAAAATGTAGTCTGGAGCTGTAGCGTGATTCCACTCAACAAGGTTAAAAGCAAAGCGTTCGTTTGAATTTACCCATGCATAACCCCAATATCCACTTATTCTCGACTTAAGCAAAGTCACTATATCTGCTGCGGAACTGTCTCGTAGTGGGTGTACTGCATCAAGATAACCATCATCTTTAGACGTTAAACGATCTAGATCGGTATAAGCACTAACATCACTCTCTAGATCTTCATAATCAAACTCTGTGGTGTGAACCAAACGAACAACAGCGCTTATCTGGCTGTTATTAAATGCGGTATTCAGTTCCGCAACTGCTAAATTTATTAGTGCAAGCATAGCATCTGTTCCGCCGACTTCTATTCTAGCGTCAGTCGTATAAACAATCATCACATCAATTGTGTCTATTATACTGTCGCTTCTAATAGTTGGCTCAAAAATATCATTGTTTTCTGACGTAGGTAAATTTATTGCTCCACAAAGTAGCTCTTTTGTTGCTTTAACTTGTGAAATCATATGTAAATTATCATCTACATAGCTGATTTTAAATGTCGTATCGCCAGGAAGAATAATACTTCCCATGATTGCATCATTTTCTACAGATAATATAACATGGCTATGAGATATATCGCCAATATATCCGGTTAAAGTGTAACTTTTCAATGCCCTCTTTTCTATATGTGTAAATATTGCATCAAGGATACGATCATCGAATAAATTTAAGACTATTGTATCGCTTTCAAGATTCCTTGTTTCTATAGATTGTAACAATTCGAAATTAACGGTAATGTATCTTGTTCTGACAACAGAAGAATCCCTATTGTTATGGAACACCTCTGAAAACACAATATCAGAAAAAAGGTTTGTATGAAGGGTTACGTTACTATTTGGTTGTAATATCAAAGATGAGCTAAAGATAAATATTAAAAACATATACCTCCTTAATTATAAATATTATCAAAGAAACCTCTAAATGTCAATGGTATTATACAATATTAGGTACCAGGTATCAGGTATTAGGTTTTAGTAAAAAATATCTCCCAACCTCTTAACTAAAGAAGGAACAACAAATCACACGAATCGCACGAATAATTTTGTTTTGTTTGCAATTCAAAATTCAAAACTTAAAATTCAAAATTATTATAGTCCTATACCCCAGATCCTAAATCCCATTTATCGACTTGTGGCTATCGACTGGTGACTAATGACTATGTTGTTTATGAATATCCCTTGACTAATACTTATACTTTTAATATCTTATAAAAAAGAGAATTGGGGGAAATTATAAATATGAAAAGTTTAGAAGAATTAAAGAGAATTATCAATCAGCATAAAGAGGAGCTAGAGGAAGAATATAAAGTAAAAAGTATAGCTATATTCGGTTCTTATGTACGAAACGAACAAAACGCCGAAAGCGATGTAGATATACTTGTTGAATTCAAGGAACCAGTGGGTTTACTTTTTATCCATCTTGCAAATTATTTGGAAGAAATTTTGAGCGTTAAGGTTGACTTATTAACACCTGAGGCAATAAAACCTAATCGCAAAAAATACATATTAGAGAAATTGGTCTATGTCTAAAAGAGAATGGAAGCTGTTTCTTGAAGATATCTTGGAATCGATGAGCCTTATTGAGGAGTATGTAAAAGGTATGAGTTTTGATGATTTCAAAGAAGATAGAAAGACAATTGATGCAGTTGTAAGAAACTTTGAAATAATAGGGGAAGCAGCAAGAAATATCCCTGAGAATGTAAGAAATAATTACAAAGATATTGATTGGATAGGCATTATTGGCTTAAGAAATAGAATCTCGCATGAGTATTTCGGAATAGATTTTTCTATTATTTGGAATATTATTGAATTTGAACTCTCAGTATTAAAGAAAGGAATTCAAAACATGCAGGAAAAAACCAAACCCTAAAAATTGCCACAAAACACGCAAAATACACTAAATTTTTATTGTTTATTTAAACTCAACCCCCAACCCAAAAATAAATAGGAACAACAAATCACACGAATAGCACGAATGTTTTTTATGTTTTTCCTATTTTACGATTCAACCATTCAACAATTCAACCGATTCGGAGAAGCCATAAAACTATTCAACTTAGATTCGAAAAATCTATTATATGAACGCAGATTAAACAGGATTAAGAGGATTTTTTTGTGTTGTTGTTTTTGACCAGTGACCAGTGACCAGTGACTAGTGACTATCGACTGGTGACTAATGACTGTGTTTTTGACACTTTTCAAAGAAGACCTGACCCCTCTATGACCCCTCTATACTGCAGGGCAGGAAAACGCTTGACGGTTTGAAATATTTTCCTATAATGTAAAAAAAGGAGGTTTT
>CAZRYJ010000197.1:0-3322 GCA_964604245.1 uncultured bacterium
ACCGATAAATTTAGGTCTTTAAAGAAATTACCGGTGGTATTTGACCAGCCTAATCCTATATTAAGAAGACTCGTATCCAGGTGTACCCCCATGTTTTGGGTGAAAAAGTTTGCGTCTTCGTCGAGCGTGGAAGACCATGAGTCGGATGCGCCCGCCCAGTAGAGAGAACTTAAAAAATATAAATTCGCTCTTAATCCGAGAACTTCCATTTCTACCAATGTAAACCTGGCGGAACCGCCAAGCTTAAACATACGTGGTTTGATGAATCTATTGCGAGGATAACCGGGAAGGTCTTCAAAATCATATAATCTCAGTTGATAGCTCCCTACGGGAGTTATTCCTCCCATGCTGTAACGTTCCAAAAAAGCGGTTTCTTCCTGATGGAAACTCCCATAAGCTTCACCGGTTAATACTGTTTTAACCTTTTTCTGTATTCTAAAACCCCAGGCAAAAGTTCCTTTTATTTTTGATTTCCACGCAGTTCTATTTAAGTCATATACGGTTTCAAAATTAACCTTACTACCGGCAGACGGAAAAACTCCCCGGTCGAGTTCATCATATCCGAAACGCAAAAAGAAATTCATGGGGCGTTCCAGGCTGTCACCCTCAGAAATACCGTTAAGCGATATTTCGTAGCAGGATTCAACGCCGGGAATAAGAGCGAAATCCGCTTTTTTAATAAACAAGATATTTTTATTAGATATATATATAGGATAGGATAAACTTCCGGAAAAAGACTCTTTATATTTCATATCATAAAGGTTCGTATCCGGGAGACCCGGATACAGTAAACTTCTACCTCCTATAGATAAATCCGGAATCAATGTTCCCCAGGATATACCCGGAGAATATTTATTAAAGCCTATATTCCAACTATGTCCTTGAGGTAATTCCTTGGCGGCTTTCACGGGAAAGTTTTGCCCAAGATTTGCGTAAAAAGAACGGTCGCCCAAACTCCTGATTCGCTTTGTCCTTAGCTCGGTAAACAAATTTATCCCCTGATCCTTATCAAAAGATAGAGCCGGGAATTCGAGGGTGTGGCCGGTTTTCGGTCTAACTCTAATACTGAGCAGTGAGTCGTTTGTTACCCCTTCCACAGAAATAGTCCTCAGTTGATAATCTTCATATATTCTTTTGCTCACCCTTAAAATTCCTCTGGGGGATAAAGAATCTTTAAATGCTTTTTCCAGCACAACATCCAGGTCTGAATTGCCCTTTTCTCGTTTAGCCTTCTGATCCGAAGTGTCTTTTGAGCTGCCCGGGATAACAATTTTAACCCCTTTTAGTTTCTTTCCTCTATTCCCACGGATAAGGAGAATATCTTTACCTTCAAGATATAAATATTCGGCATAGACAACCGAAGAGTGAATATACCATCTGTTTACATATTCTCTTTCTGTAATTTCTTTTAATTCATTATAACCTAATTTTCTTCCCTTTTTAATCATTTCGCTTTTTATCTTTTTGGTAATGGCAATACTGTCGGCAATAGCAATGTTATCGGGAAGGGCAACACTGTCAGAGGGATTTTTATTACTCATTATTAATCTTACTTCGATCGAATCCAGATACTCTTCTTTGTTACTCAGAAAGAACTCAACATTTATTTTCCCATTACTCTTGTCTGTTTTAGCTCCAACGTTTTCATAATCCCCGGTAACATAAATATTTCTTATAGCATAACAGACATCTTTTTTCTCGATATAACTCCCCTCTACAAACTTTGCCGCTTTTTTTGCTTTTTCCCCTTCCTTAGAATCGACTATCAGAGTGTCATTGCCATTTACATAATAGCATTTCACTGAACCTACCTCAAAAATTTCTCTATCTTTGACTGGAGAATCGCTGCCGCTTTCCATTTTAATTAATTCTTCTTTTATCTTATATATTCTACCCATAGCAGTATTGTATCCTTTAGTAATCAATTCTTCCAATTTCTCTTCGTTAAAATCAAAACCGCCCTTTACATCTATATCTATTTGTCCGTTGGAATGAATCCAATTATTCCGCACGTGAAATTCCCTGGCAAAACAAGAACTTTTATTGAGGACACCGATGCCGACTAAACCGGACATTTCTTCTTCTAACTCCGGGGCTTTGTCTTTGGTTCCTCTTCTTTTCGACGGATAGGAAGCAATTACATAAATTTTTTCTCCTTTTTCCTCATCGTGTATATGAATAATATTATCCGGGTTTCTTAGCGTATCGAAATCCTGAAGGAAAGCGTCGACGGGAAGGTTATCAAGAATTCCTCCATCGATATATTCTTTGCCTTCTATGATCATAGGTTCGAAAGCCACAGGAACGGATGCGCTCGCTCGAAGAGCAGTGGAAATCGTACCTTTCACCCTTAACTCCGATTCCCCGCTGTTAAGATTTACGACCATGGCACCAAAAGGATAGGGTAATTCAGAAAAATCAAAATTCGCCTTGTAGCACGCAGCCAGTGTTTTGTCGGCTATTTCATCGGTAAATTTCTGCGCGGTTCTAATTCCCTTACCGGGGTTGTACGAAATAAAAAGCGGTTTCCAGGTCAATCCAACTTCCATGGCAGGAGGTCTTGGCTTGTTTTGGAGACGTTCCCAGATTGGAGTGTATGTTCTTTTCTGTTGGTCCTGAAAGAATGTTTTCCAATCGATATCTTCCTTTACGATAGATTCTAAACTATCGGGGGAATACCCGCTCGCGTACAAACCGCCGATTATCGAGCCCATACTTGTACCGGAGAGACCATCTATAGGGATATAATTTTGTTCGAGAGCTCGGAGGACACCAATATGAGCAATACCTCTTACAACACCTCCGGCAAGAACTACAGCCACTTTTACTTTTTTATGTAATCCCGGGCCTTTTTCCCAATCGCCGTCTCTGATTTTTTGCTCCGCGCTAAAATTCTCCGAGAAGAGATTTTTCTCCCAGCTTAACGTTAAATATAAAGCATCGGGTTTCAGGCGAAAATATACCGGAAAATCTTCCGAAAACAGGGGCAGCGAAAATATTATCGTTAAAAACAGAGAAACAATCGCATAAAAATTAAATAGGTGACGAACGTTCGTATATCTTTTTGCTGTGTTCAAAATAATACTTTTGTTTAATACTGTATTTTTTTGTAAAAACATTTTCCCCTCCTTTTTATTTGTTTTATAGTACTATTATATAAAAATATACAATATATGTAAAAAATTTAGTAATATTTACTATTTAGTCAAGGGGCGGTGCTTTGCACCGAGTCGTGAGTCGTGTGTTAAAAAGAAAACAAAAAAATTCTGTAAATCCTTTTTAATCTGCGTCCATATTTCAGGATTTGGGATTTAGGGGTTAG
>CAZRYJ010000198.1:0-3307 GCA_964604245.1 uncultured bacterium
TGATGATAATACAGGGATGAATTAAAAACTAAAAGATAATAAAAAAATAAAAATAGAAAGAAAAACAGAAAATAAAAATTTGGTTTACGGATTATTTCTTTTAATCTCATAAATTCCTCTATGTGTAAAAAATAAGTCTATTATGTGTTTAGTCAAGTCCCGCACGGAGACGCAAAGACACGGAGAACGCAAAGATTTATTTGTTGTTTTTTTTCTAAATCCTAAATCCCAATTTACCAATTTCCTAATTCACCAATTAACTGATGCAAAGCATCTCCGTCATCTGTCTGCGGTCTTCGGCTATCGATCGTTATTAAGAGTTGAATCTAAAACTTATTACCAAATTTTTGGCTTAAATATCTTTTCCCCATTAGAAAGAATATAGGGATTGGAGAACTGATGGTTTAAATATTTTTTTGGATTTACCGAAAAGGATTTAGGCTCTAATTTAATTAATTCGTTATTTTTTCTGGCATAAGGAAAGGCAAAAATAACTTCTTTGTCGGGAAAGATATTTTTGCAACTTTGTACTACTGGAGCTAAATCGGTATCTCCTGACATAATAATAATTGTATCATACAAATCTTTTGAGAATAATTCAAACACCTTGACCGCTATTGCTACATCTGTTTCCTTTTCTTCATAAGCAGTAAACTTTTTCGAGCATTTTTTACAATAGACACTCTTCTTTTTAAACCTTGCAAGTTCAATTTGTACCCCTGAGTCCTTAAGGCATTTTATATATATACGGTGGCGTTTGATTCTACCTGGGTTTTCATTTTGGAGGTGTAATGCGATTGCCGAAAAGTAATAAACGGATTTTAATCTGGCAGTTTTACCAAACAAATGACAATAAGAAGCACATAAGCTGTTTATGTCCAACCATTTAGCTCTAAGTCTTCTTTTTCGCTCGAGAGCTATAATAGAGTGATAAACATTGAAGCCATCGATTAAAAATGCCAGCCTATGTTCTTTGCTCATAAAAAAGAAAACCTCGGGATCGTAACCCCGAGGGGGCCAGAGGATATATTACCTCTGGGGATGAATTTTTTATTATATTTATTTCAAATTTCTTATTAGAATCTCCAATAGTAGTCTTAATTTAAAATGCAAAATGAAATTTGTCAAGGGGGTAATTTTTGACACATGACGCAAGACTCGTGACGCATGACTCAGTTACCTAGGACCCGGAATCCGGTACCTGCTATCAGGTACGAACCCTTGACATCTTAGTACGTTTTTTGTTTTTCGGTCTTCCGTCTACCGTCATCGGTCCTCTTTTTTTGTTTTTTCCGTCATCCGTCTGCGGTCTTCGGTCAGTTAAGTTGATAACACTTGACTAATACCGTAATCAACTTAACTTTTACACTATGATTATATGTTCCTATTTAACCATTCGAGGATTTAACTATTCTATTGTCTTTCTGGGATTTCCATTTAGGGACTGTTTGTTACGATTTAAATTCTACCACCGTTGATACTGGTTTTCCGTATTGAAAGAATTTTTTGGTGTTGACATAAACAATAAAAATTATTACCATAATTGTAACAATAAAGGAGATATAGTTTATGAAATCTAATGGTAATATAGATACTGCAATCGAGGAACTTAAAGATTCGTTAAAGGAAAGATTCGGCAAGGGAATAGAATTATTTCTTTTCGGTTCAGTCGCTCGAGGAGAAAGCTCGGAATCGTCAGATGTAGATATACTCGTTCTACTAAAGAACCCAGTCAGCACTGTCATTGAAGAAGAAATATTCGATATTGCTTACGAAATAGGATTGGAATACGATATTGTTTTTGGAATTATTGTTTATACTAAAAAACAATGGAATAGGCTTTCTAACATACAATCTCCTTTAATTGTAGAAATAAAAAAAGAAGGAGTAAAGATATAAAAAAAGAATTAATCAACTATAGAAGAGAAAGAAAAAATTATAAATACGCTTGAACAATAAAACATGTATTTTATCATTTCACATTTCAATGCCTGACCCTGTTGATATGCGGTACTTGGTATTTGGTAAAACCCTTAACATCTTAGCGCGTCCTTTTACCTTTACACTATGATTATATGTTACTATTTAACTGTTCGGCGATTTGAATGTTTGACTAGTATGGAGAAGGTTTGTTGAAATTTAAAAAGAAAACTCTGACGCCGATACCTTTTTTATTACTCATTTTATCCGTTTTTTTCTTACTCGGAATGGCGACAAGGAAGGAAAAGGAGAACGTTGAGAAAGTGGTGAAAGTAGAATCAACAGCGAACATTAAGAGTGAAGAGACTGAAAAATATGTTTCCAAGGTGATAATTGATGGGAAATGGGGGGATGGACCCGGGGAATTTGGGATGGATGTTCATAGTACCATTTATGGTGGTCCTGGGAATTTAGTGATAGATGATGATAATTTATACATTTATGATTGTGCTAATAACAGAATTTACAAATATAGTACTAGCGGGACTCTTAAAAAAACTTTTCAGTTAAAGAAGAGAGATGAAACAGGAAATCCAGGTGAGGAAGAAATTGTAAATTTTACAGTAAAAGATGATACTTTATATGGAGTTATTTTTCCGGGTTTAAATGGAATTGAAGAAATAATAATGATTGATACCAAAACAGGTGAAAAAATAGGAATAGCGGAAGTATGTTTTTGGAATTCTTATCATACAATCTTAGATATCGAAAATAATAATGGTGAAATTTTACTTACAAGAGGAAGAGAAAAAAGATATAGGCTTGAAGTCAATTACGAGCAAGGGTATATGTTTCTATCAACTACAGAAATTGGCTCTAAGGACTTTGGTGAATTCAAAAGGTTAGATAAAGCACAAGGAAGTTTAGCAGTCGGGAGACAGAAATTCCTGATTTCCAACGTTAAAGGTGAGAAATTATCGTATGCTGAGAAATTATCGGAGGATATAGCTGGCAACATATATATTGTAGTTTGGTCCAGTAGTCCTGTTGGGTCTCTCGATGATATATATTTTAAACAGATCTTTAAATTTTCTAAGGTAGGTACAAAATTAGCAGTTATAGATATTCCTACATTAGATGGACTTAGCGAAGGAGACAAACCTATTCAAGTTTCAGAAAAAGGAGATATTTACTATCTATATTGCACGGGGAAATGGACGGAACAAAAGAATTGGAAGCCTCCAGAGTTCATTCCAGGCAAAGTTCAATTAATAAAATGGGAATTACAGAAATAAAAATTAGAGGTATGTAATGAAAGCAATAAAAAAAACAATATGTTCCTATTTAGTTGTTCTGCGATTTGATTGTTTGACTATGTATGGGGAAG
>CAZRYJ010000199.1:0-3284 GCA_964604245.1 uncultured bacterium
AATCTTGTGGTTACTATTTGGGGTGTGGTATGGGCTTTGCTTTTTAATTTTTGATATTTTATTTCCATTTTCATATAAACTCTTGACTTATCCAAAATTTTTTGTTATCATTAAAACAATAAATCATAACTGTTTTTGAATTAAGGATAGATAAAATTTAAATGTTCAATACGCTAATTTTGAGTTAAAAAACATAATCTATCTATCAATTAGGAGAAAAAAATGATGAAAACATGGAATTTTTTAACAACGAAGGTAGTAGTAGGAAATACTGTTTGGCAATACACGGTGTTCCTTCTTACTATCTTGGGTTTTCTGGTTGTGTGGCGGATCGCTCTGTTTTTATTGGGTAGAAGTGCTGATAGATTTAATAGAAAAGGCAGGAAGTTAGCCGGTCTCACAGTTAAAGGATTAAGTCGCTCTTCGTTGTTTTTTTGTATTGTAATTGGTCTCAGAGTTGGAATAATTCCTCTGTCAATGAGCGAATCGATTGCAAGTGTTTTTCAAACTGCTATAGCCGTTTTATTTGTGCTCGCAGTCGGACGTTTAGGTTACGCAATGGTTGATGTGGTAGATAGCCGTATGCGTGATCTTGCTGCGGATCAAAGGAGCTCGGTTAGCGGTATGTTAGCTTTTTTGGTTAGCAGAATGCTTAAAATCACGGTTGTAATTCTTATTCTTTTACAGATAGCAACCGTTCTCATAGGTAAACCAATGACTTCTGTGATTGCCGGTTTAGGCATT
This sequence comes from uncultured bacterium, assembly GCA_964604245.1. Classification (GTDB taxonomy): domain Bacteria; phylum Hydrothermota; class UBA3072; order UBA3072; family UBA3072; genus JAFGHJ01. The sequence continues at coordinate 745 of CAZRYJ010000199.1, forward strand.
GGGGGATTAGCTTTCGCTCTGGCTGCTCAGGATACACTAAAAAACTTTTTTGGTTCCCTGGCACTCTTTACGGATAAACCGTTTCAAATAGGAGAGCGGGTTGTTGTAGACGGTCATGACGGACCTGTCGAAGATGTCGGACTCCGTTCTACGCGTATACGTACATTGGATGGGCATCTTGTTACAGTTCCAAATGGTGAATTGGCCAGGATGACTATTCAGAATATTGGTAAGCGACCCTACATAAGAAGACTTTTTAATATAGCCCTTACTTACGATACTCCGGTGGAGAAAATCAAGAGGGCTGTGGAAATAATAAAGGATATATTGAAAGACCATGAGGGTATGAATCCTGAGTTTCAGCCCCGTGTTTTTTTTAACGAATTTAATAACGATTCTCTGAACATTCTCGTTATATATTGGTATCATCCTCCCGAGTACTGGGATTTTATGCGATTCAGCGAGAAAGTTAACTTAGAGATTTTAAATCGATTTAATTCCGAAGGTATTGATTTTGCATTTCCTACGCAAACTTTGTATCTCGCAGGAGATGAAAAACGACCTTTCAACATCGATTTTTCGGGAAATTTACCGCATAATAGAAGTTAGGAACCGTGTCTCTGGTCCCAGATACCAGTAACAAAAAACATTTGTAGTAAGTTTAAGATTTTTAGTATTGTTGATTACGTACTTTTCGTTCACTTATCATTAACAAGTAGAATAGCGTTCCATAAAAAAGAAAATAGAAAACGCCTTCAATGGTTGTTAACTTTGATTGCAAGTGAATAGGTCTAAAAACAAATAAGCCTACAAAGAAAGGAAAAACACCAAAAAGGCATGTAATAAGTGATCGATAAGAAGCTATTCTGCTTGATATATTAGGTTTTTTATCTATATAGTAAGCACAAAGAAAATCTGTAACTGCGAGTACGGGAGTGAACATAAAAAGTATAAAAAAGTAAAGAAAGTATATGGAGTGGGGGGCAAAATCAAATAAAAAAAACATAATGACGGCGTAGGGGACTTTAAAAGGATATGCTATTCGTGTTCCAATAGAAATAGCAGTAAATGTATAAATGGTAAGTATACCGCTGATACAAAGTAAAATCTTTATGCTTTTTGTCATTAATAACCCCCTTTTAATTATGAATCATATTAAAAAGGGACTGAAAGTCAAGTAATGAATTTGCCACGAAGACACTAAGGCACAAAATAGTGAATTGGTTAATTGGTAAATTAGTAGATTAGTTATAAAACAAAACTGATATACTGATTGACAGATATATTAGACTGAGTTGCTAAATTTAATAGAATTTGGGATTTAGTGAGAGATATAAAACTCTGTTTTTTTGTGTAATTTATGGTTGATTTTGGATGAAATCAGGGGGTTGCGAAAATTCCTTTCTGCATTATTAAATCCTTTATGAAAAATTATACCGATGGAATGAGGGATTATTGGAATAATCGGTTCTCCGAGGGTGAAAAGATATGGGGTAGAGAACCGAGTAAGACTGCTTTTTATGCGCGTGATTTATTCAAAAATCTTAATGTGAAATCGATAATTGTTCCGGGATCCGGATATGGGAGAAATACTAAGTTATTCTCGAAATCCGGGTTCAAGGTTACTGGAATAGAAATATCCGATTATGCTGTAAAAGAAGCACTGAAATTTGACCCGAAAAGCAAATTTTATCGTAGAACGGCTCTTGAAATAGATTCTCTCAACGGAAAATTCGATGCCATCTACTGTTTCAACGTACTGCATCTTTTTAGAAAAAAAGAAAGACTCCTGTTTATAGAGAAGTGCATAGAAATATTAAATGATGATGGGTTTGCGTTTTTTGTGGTATTCTCGGATAAGGAGATGAGTTTTGGTAAGGGGAAGAAGATTGAGGAAAACACTTTTGAAAGTAAACCCGGAAGAATAGCGCATTATTTTCCCCGGGAAGATTTATTGGAACATTTTAAAAATTTCGATGTTATAGAAATAGGGGAGATGACCGATGAGGAAAATCACGGTGAATTAGGAGAGCACGTTCATTTACTCAGGTATGTTTTTTGTTCGAAACGGGAATATTAGTTTGTTGAGTTTGTAGCGTCCCTGGGATTTTTTGGGTTTTAAGTTAACAACTCAACGATTCAACAATTAATTTGTAAGTTTGGAATACTTAACGAAGAACCATTACTTTATTGTTATTACTTGGGACCTCCGATAAGTTTTTTAATTTCTTTCAGTAAATCTTTAGCTTCGATAGGTTTTTCCATAAAAAGGTTTACAGGCATGTATTCCATATCTTTTTCCTCTCCAAGGTGAAATTTAGCCATCTCTGAATCCTGGTTTACCGCGGTTATCATGATAATAGGAATATCTTTTAAGTCTTTTTCCGCTCTTATTTTTTCACTTACCCATATTCCGTCGGTCTTTGTTTTCATCATTATATCCAGTAGTATAATGTCGGGGGTTTTCTCTTTGACCTTTTTGAATGCTTCTTCACCGTTCCTGGCAGTTCGGGTTTCATAACCATTACCTTGCATTATTA
>CAZRYJ010000200.1:0-3227 GCA_964604245.1 uncultured bacterium
TTTAGTAAAAAACAAAAAAGTTATTCGTGCTATTTGTGCTATTCGTTGTTCCTCTTATTGGGGTGGTGATGGGATTCTCACCTTTCTGCTTCTGGATTCTTTCTTTGTGTTTTCTGTGTGCGTTGTGGTTCAATACTTTTTTAGTGTTGTGGGGTGGGGTTTTGACTCATGACTAAAGACTCGTGACTCATGACTATTTTTTGCCTTCGTGGCAAAAAATTCCTTGACAATTTTTCCTTTTTTCTATATCATTCCATAAAATGATGTACAAAAAACGGAGGATGTAATGAATCAAAAGCCTGGAAAATACTTTATTAGAATAGTTTTATTTTTACTTTTTATACCCTTACTTGTCGTTTCAGAGTCTAATGAAATCAAAATCGATGCTGGAACAAACCAATTTGTCAACTGGGAAAAGACTCAAACAATTCAACTTAAGGGAAGTGTTTCCCGGGAAAACATCGCTGCCCGGTGGTCGTGCCCCGCGAATCCTGAAGTTCGCTTTCATGAGCTTGCAAAACCTGCGACGAAAGTAACATTTCCGCGTCCGGGTTATTATTTATTGAAATTGATTGCCACAGGAACAGGCAGCAAAAAAGTAAGCGATAATGTCATCATAAATGTTTTCAAACCAAATTCTTATAATGAGAGACTTTCAGATCTTATTGGTTTGATGACGGTTGAAGAAAAAATAGGTCAACTGGTAAACCGTTCAGATGCTATCCCTCGTCTCGGGGTTTTTGAATATAATTATTGGAACGAAGCTTTGCATGGAGTTTTAGATGTAGGGACAACTTCTTTTCCTCAAGTAGTCGCTTTGGGTTCAACCTGGGACACTGCTCTTGTACATCGAGTAGCAACAGCTATCTCTGATGAAGCACGTGTTAAAAACAAAATCGGAGGGAAAGGGCTTTCGTACTGGAGCCCGACCGTCAACATCGCACGTGATCCACGCTGGGGAAGGAATGAAGAATCCTACAGTGAAGATCCTTACCTCCTTTCACGAATGGCTGTTGCGAATGTAACAGGTATGCAGGGAGAAAATCCTTTTTACCTTAAAACCGTCTCGACCCCAAAACATTTTATTGCCAATAATGAAGAAATGCGCCGCCATTCGGGCTCATCCGATGTGGATATGCGCAGTTTATGGGAATATTATATGCCGGCTTTTCAGCAGGCAATCGTCGAGGGTAAAGCTTTTTCTATTATGGGCGCTTATAACGAATTAAATCAAGAGCCATGCTGCGGCAGTTATTATTTGCTGACCGATATTCTTCGAGGAAAATGGGGTTTCGAAGGGTATGTTGTATCCGACTGCGGAGCCATTCACGATATGGTTTCGGGACATCATTTCTATGAAACAGGCGCCGAGGCAGCAGCGCGCGGAATTCTTGCAGGATGCGATCTAAATTGCGGTAATTACTACAGCAATCATTTGCATGAAGCTCTGGAACTCGGATTGATTCAAGAAAAGGACCTCGACCGGGCGCTTAAACGCGTGCTTTCCGCGCGATTTCGATTGGGAGAATTCGACCCTCCCGAAATTGTGCCTTACAGTGCGATCCCGGAAGAAAAACTTGACTGTCCGGCACATCGTGATCTGGCTCTTGAAGCTGCCGGGAAAGCAATAGTTCTCCTCAAAAACGAAGGCATTTTACCTCTGGACAAAAATAAAATAAAATCTATAGCGGTAATCGGACCAAACGCGGAGGAATGTCAATTGGGAATCTATAGCGGTTGGCCCAATATCCGAATTAGTCCACTCGAGGGTATAAAAAATAAAGCATCGAGTTATGGGATTAAAGTCGACTATGTGGAAGGCTGCGGGATTGGTGGCGGACTTTCAAGACCAATCGAAACAAAATATTTTGCGAGAATCGATAACTCCGGCAAAACAGGGATGATCGGGCAATATTTTGATAACATGAATTTGGAAGGCTTACCTGTTTTAACTCGTATCGATTCCATGATAAATTTTCGCTGGGGTGAAAATTCACCGGCGGTTGAGATGCCAAATGATCAGTTCTCGGTTCGCTGGACAGGGAAAATAATACCCCCGGAAACCCGTGTTTTCTCTCTGGGAACGAGAACAGATGATGGAGCCAGACTTTATTTAGACAACCAGTTGTTGTTTGAAGATTGGATCGAACATGGAGAAAAGCCCAACCACATAGAAGTAGAATTAAAAGCCGGAAAAGAGTATAAAATTGTACTCGAATATTTTGATAATAGTCTCGGCGCAACTGCGCGATTGGTGTGGGATCTTGGTCATCAAGATTTTAACAGGGCAAAAGAAATCGCTAAAGAAAGCGATCTGGTAATCCTTGTTCTTGGAACACATCCCCTTATTTCTCAAGAAGAAAATGACAGGATGGATATTACATTACCTCAAGTTCAAAGAGATTTGGTTCGAGAGATTGCGCAAGTAAATTCTAATATTATCATTGTTCTCATTAACGGCGGTCCCGTAGCTCTGGCAGGAACGGAAAAAGATGCTTCCGCCATACTCGAAGCATGGTATACCGGGCAGGCGACCGGAACGGCAATCGCCGATGTCTTATTTGGCGATGTCAATCCGGGCGGCAAACTCCCGGAAACATTCTACGCGTCGAACGATCAATTACCACCCTTCGCCAATTATGACATTATCAATAATGCCCGGACATACATGTACTTTGAAAAACCCGTTTTATATCCATTCGGCTACGGGCTTTCCTATACGACATTCAAATACAGTAATTTGAGATTAAGCGCAGAGAAAATTGCCCGGGACGGTGCAATTAAAATCGGGTGCACCGTACAAAATACCGGCAACTACAAAGGTGACGAAGTCGTTCAAGTTTATGTTCGTGATTTAAAAGCTTCTGTCAAGGTACCAATCCGCCAGTTAAAACGGTTCCAACGTATCACTCTCAAACCGGGTGAACATAAAACCGTTTCGTTTAATCTTCCCGCGTCCGAACTATCATTCTATGATATTAAATCGAATGACTTTATTATCGAACCGGGGGAATTTGAAGTCCAAATTGGCAGCTCGTCAGAGGATATTCGCCTTAGGAAAAAGTTTTTTGTGGAATAGTCATTATCGGCTTGAAAACAGTCATGAAAACAGTCGGGTCAGGTCTTCTTTGATTTCATATATTCTTCGAATCTAAGTCAAATCGTTAAATTAAAAAACAGGACATTTGTCCTAATAGGTTAACTCTTAACCAAAATCTAAAAGCAAT
>CAZRYJ010000201.1:0-3174 GCA_964604245.1 uncultured bacterium
CCCTAATTTATTTCCGTTTACTTCCATTGTAATTCCGGACTCATAAGATAGATTCCAACCTTTTCCGTGGATTACGCCAAGAATTGCAGTGGAAAAACCCGGCCAGTCTTTACCGATTATGCCCATATGGAAATAAAAAGGATAGGAAGGATTTTTGGGAATACCGCTTTTATAAATCTGAACTCCCGAAGAATTTGTTTCCCATTTACGGATTAGTTTCTCAACGAGGGTTTTTTCGTCCTTAAATGAAAAAAACCCCCGGATTTCTTCATAAATATGTTTTTTCATCAGTAGGTCATTGCATAAATATATATGTTTATGCCCATTTTTAAAGCTTTTTCTCTGAGTTCTTCAGTATCCCGATACACGGAAGGGGATGCCCATCCATCTGAAATATTACTGTTATATGTATAAAATAAAGCCAAGTTTCCTTTTAAAAACAAACCGTAGCCTTTAGGAGCGCCTTTATAATGTTCATGTATTTTTGGTAAGCCTTCGGGTAGTTCATAAAATATTGTATAGATTTCATGATCGGCAGGTAGTTGGATTAACTTATGTTTTGGAAAGGCTTTGCTTAGTTCTTCTCGGAAGTGTTCGTCCATTCCATAGTCGTCATCTACATAAATAAAACCTCCATTCCAGAGATAGTTTCTTAAATTTTGTAATTCGGTTTTCGAAAACTCTATTTTGCCATGTCCGGTAATAAAAAGAAATGGGTAAGAATATATTTCGGGATCGTTTAAGGATAAAATGACTTCTTCTCTCGGTATTTTGAGTTCTGTCCTTGTATTTATTGCCGCTGCAAGATTAGGTATAATATCAGAATCATTGTACCAGTCTCCACCCGAATATCTTAATCTTACTATTGAAGGATTGATTAGAGAAATAATAAAAAAAAGAATCATCTCATCCTCTCGGATGATAAGAAGACAGAATCTTCCGGAGATAATTTCTGTCAACGTGCGTATATATTTGAGTAGTAGAAATATCACAATGACCTAAAAGGAGTTGGACTGTTCGTAAGGATGCTCCTCTTTCAAGTAGATGCGTTGCAAAAGAGTGCCTGAGAGTATGAGGGGTTAAGTCTTTTTTTATTCCACTTTTTGCAATATATTGTTGAAATCGTTTCCAGAGTCCCATCCTGGAAAGTTTATTTCCACTCCTGGTTAAGAATAGAAAAGAAGAAATTTTTTTGTTAAAAGCAGGTCTTGATACGGTCATATATTTAATTAGAGCTTTTTTCGCTTCGCCGCCGAGAGGAACTATTCTTTCTTTACTTCCTTTTCCTTTGACGCGTATAAAATCTTCCTTTAGAAAAAGGTCTTCCTTTCTAAGATCAAGAAGCTCGGAAACTCTTAAACCGCAGCCGTAGAGTAATTCTAAAATCGCCCTATCTCTCAAGGAATATTTGAAATCGCCGTTAACGCTTTCAATTAAATTCTTAACTTCATCAGCAGATAAGAATTTGGGTAATTTCTTTTCCATTCGTGGAGATTGAATATTATTCATTGGAGTCTGATCGATTAATCCTTCTCCGACCCAGAAGAGAAAAAACATCCTCAACGAAGATAGTTTTCTTGCTACAGTTGCGGTAGAAAAATTGGAACTATGCAAGCTATCGATGTAATTTTGTATGTCTTCTTTATTTATCTCTTTAATATTCTTTTTTGTGTTGTCTATGAATGTAAGTACATCACTTTTGTAACTTTCTACAGTGTTGCCGGATAACCCTCTTTCTGCCTGTAGATAATAAACAAATTCTTTAACAAGCTGTTCGGTACTATTCATTTACTGTGAAAGATGCGAGTTCCCAAACTACTGAATCAGCCGGTATTTCTTTTTTTATAAGACCTATATTAGGCGCGAACCATTCATATTGAATTAGAGAAATCCCATCCTCAATGATTGTTCTTCTTATACGGTAAACATTTTCATAATTTTCCGAATTTAAAGTTATGGAAGTACTTATAACCGAGTCAACTGATACAAAAAAAATTTTTTCTAACGAGTCTCCCATATGAACTAAAGGAAAGTTAAATTCTCTTTCCCAATTCTCACCTTCGATTGGGGGTAATAGAAGATATGGTTCATATATTATCCCGAAGGAAACTTGATCTCCGTCGTGATTAATAAATAATTTTCTGACTCTATTTGCTATACCTGGTTTTCTTTGAAAGTATTGTGTTTCTCCACCCACATCTACTAAAAAGAGGCTGTCTCCTTGTATTACCTCGATACCTGTCACTTCTGTTTCAATTTGATAATTATTCTCCCCTTTTACATCATATACCCAATTATTCCCTGTTTTTAGAGGGAAGTAATCTGCGGTCATTCTTGTAGAAAAGGAATTTTCACATCCTAAAACCAATACCAAAATCAATGAAGTCAGTGCCCACTTTACCATTAAAAGCCTCCCTTAAGGAAAATCCAATTTGAAAAGTTGAACTTTCTGCTGAAAACAAATATGCGAAGCGAACTAAGAAAAGAGGGGAATAGCCGCTTTCTAGAGATCCTTCTCGTATCCTTTTGCCTTTTACTAATCCTATCTCCGGCAAAATCGAGAAGTTTTTCCCGAGATAGAGTTCCTTGCCCATAAGTATTCCGTGAAGCCTAACTTCATAGTTGCTTTTGCTATAGTATGAAGCTATAAAGTCGTAATTAACTTCATATTTCCCTCCGATGAGCACGGAAAATCCTGAAGGTGTATCGGTTGCGGCAGGACCCTGTGGAACCGAAGAACTCACAAATAAATTGAAACCAAGTAGTAAAATTATGCTCATATCTGAATATTAAAAAACTATTTAAATTTGTCAACTGTTTAAAATTTTTACTACATTAGCCACCAAGGCACAAAGACAGAAAGAATAGAAAAAAACTAATTTATTTTTACCACTAATCACACGAAAAATACGAAACCCCTAACCCCAAAAAAAATATTCTCACACAAAGACACGGAGACACAAAGAATAATTATAGGCCTTAGGTCTTGGGTTTTAGCTGTTAGAAAAAATAATAAAAAAAGAGGGGTGTGGGGGGGCTTTGCGTTCTCTGTGCCTCTGCGGTTAATTAAAAAATCTGTGTCAATCTGTGAAATCTTGTGGTTTATTTTGCAATGTACACTTGACATTTTGTCTTTTTAATTTTAGTATAGAAAAAAGGAGGAGGTCAATGTTT
>CAZRYJ010000202.1:0-3174 GCA_964604245.1 uncultured bacterium
CTCCGCCAGGAGTGCTGTATTTTAGACTTGATCCTTATACTCCGGAAGAACCGGCTGAAATTTTATTAAGAATAATAAAAAAAGAAAAGATATCTTTAAAAGGAAAATTCACGGTAATTCAAAGAAATAGCATTCGTCAAAGAGTTCTTTAACCATAAAATACTCGAAAAAAAACTAGAAAAAATTGAACCACGGAGGACACGGAGATTTTTATTTGTTTTTCCTATTTAACGATTCAACTATTTAACAATTCAACTGATCCAATGGATCTGTATTGCTAAATCCCAATCCCCAAATCCAAAATCCTAAAATAACTATTTGACTATTTGATTATTTAACGACTTAACTTAGGTTCAAAGGATCTATAAAATTGTCGAGTGTCGAGATTTGACCCCAGAAGCACCAGAAGCACCAGAAGCACAAAGAAAACACAAAAAAAACAAAAGGTTCAAACTTATAAAAAACAATCTTGACAGTATGCTAAAATTATATAAAATTGATAATAAAGAAACAAAAAATTATATATAAAAGCTTTAAAATCATATTTAAAAAAGGAGGTAATAATGCCAAATGTTCGTAAGAATTTTGACAGTTACAAGATACAGTACACGGGATCTAAGAGAGATTTGCCGTTAGCCAGTATTTCTTGCTATGAAGGAGCGACCTGGGTAGGGCTTCTCGAATTTTGGGCAAGCCCGGCAAGGGTGCGTGACCCTTTTGTCTGGAATGAAAGAATTGTTCTTAGTTACACTTTAGATAGATTCGGTGATATAATGGATATACTCAGAAATGAGGAACCTCTTGAATTATATCTTAATCCTGGCGGCAAATGGGGTTCGATACTTACAAAGGAAACAGAACCTGTTGGTGAGGGTGAAGCAGTCGGCGTATAATTAAGATTACAATAACGGAAAATCGACTTTCCAAATGACTGGATTGGGGGGTCTGATAAGGTTAGACGCGGATTAACACAGATTTTAAATTGTGGGTCAGTTAGTCGATTGGGCTGTTTTTTACTGCTTTCTACTACGGTCGGCCGTTTGCCGTCATCGGTCAACTTTTGACTGGTATCCGAGACATGGTATCTGGTACCTAACTCTTGACTCAGTTACTTGTAGTATTCAAAAAATACTATAGATATCGTATGAAAACCCTTGACTAAAGTTTCGAAATTCTTACAATTATTATATAAGATAAAGTTAATGATGTGGTAGATGGAGGGGAATTTCTATTTTAGGAGGGATTATGTTTTGGAATATACGTATAGTGGCATTATTAATATACGTTTGCACATTTATCGGAGCATGCCTCGGATTTAGAGAGTTGGCGAGAGAGGATGCAAATCGAAAATTTATTTGGTACATTATAGCCTGCTTTATATTGATGAACTTCGCATTGTTTATGTGGTTGATAGGTTAGTTTAGAAGTTCGAATTACCCATTTAACTTAGATTCAAAGGATCTATAAAATTGTCAAGTGTTGAGATTTGACCCCAGAAACAGAGATTTGACCCCAGAAACACAGAAACACCAGAAACATTGACCCCAGAAACGCGGCGTTTCTTTTTTAATTCAATCAATTTGATTTAATCTACTCAACTATTAATTGGAAAGCCTCGGGTGAACCAGCATCATCATAATCGTCGTGAAGCAAAACAAAATATTCCTTATCTCCTTCGACCTCGAAATCCGCAGGCAATCTCTTCCATGCACTTGCCTCCCTCAGCGCGTTCGGATTATTTTCGTCTAAAACCATCAACTTGATCTCCGGTACGATTTCAGAAAAACCTTTTGCCATAAACTTAAGATTTTCCGACTCAGTGGTTTTAATTTTATAATAATCTCTATCACCTACCGGGAAAATAGCCAATGTCAAAGTGTCACCGCGATTTATACTTTTGGCATTACCAAATTTGTCATTCGGCTCACTTTTATCCATTTCTTCAAGAAATTCAATCTTCAAATCATATGGAGTTTCAGATAAAGCATCATCATAATCGTCGTGAAGTTTAATGAAATATTCCCCGGAATCAGAAATAAAGCAGGCATTAGGAAATTTTTTCCAACTTCTTATTTCCTTAACTTTAGGATCTGCCCACTCATTATAAAGCATATAAGAAGCTTCAGGCATTATTCCTTCAGGAACATTGTTCGTTTTCAAAACCAGATACCCCTGCGCTTCGAGTTTAACCTTTAACCAATCTACATCTCCGATGGGATATACCGCTGGCTTTACTATTGACCCCGCTTCTACTAATTTAGCTTCTTCCGGTGTATTGTTTGGTTCAAAAGGATCAAATTCTTTTAAGAAACTTGCCTTAATTTGAATGGTTTTTTCTGATGAAGCGTCATCATAGTCATCTTTAACCACGAAATAATAGGTACCTCCTTCAGGTATAAACAAGGCATCCGGTAAACGGTTCCATCCCCTTATCTTGTTTTCTTTTTCTCCTTCCCATTCCTTATACAGGGCAAAAGAGATTTCCAGATTTAACTCCTCGGGACATTCTCCCGCCTGGACCTTCAAATAACCCTGCTCCGATAGCCCCACTTTAAACCAATCAACATCCCCTTTTGGATTAATTTTCATGGGAAAAGACTCATCCAGAGTTATTTCACCAGCCTCTTCAATTGAATTGTTAGGTTCCTTATCCCCTCCCCCTCCTTTTCCTCTACAACCACTAATCCAGGACAAAAAAATAAGCAACAAAACAAACAGACAACCAAACCTTTTCATAACAACCTCCTTTTGGTAAATATTAATAAAATAAAAAGATTTACAATAATTATTGTAATGATTTTTTTTGATTTGTCAATTATAACAATTTCCCCCTGTCTGTTCGTGTCTTATTTGTCCTCGGCTTTAGAAGATTTCTTATTGATTATCTTTTCAGAGACACTTAATTCGATTTTTTTAATTGTTTCCTTTAACTTAGATTCGAAAAATCCCTGAGAATCAAAAAATAAGGTCTGACCCCAAATACACCAAATACATATAAAATACCCTCATCGATCTTTCTCCTTTTTCATTCAAGTTTTGTGCTCTATGGTTTAATATAAAGTACATAATACCAATATGTATTATAGAATCCTCTTCTCAGAGCTTCTTTTGCTTTTACTTTATTTTCGAATTTAGAAAGAATACTATTGAACTGTTCGAATTGTTCAATTGTTT
>CAZRYJ010000203.1:0-3149 GCA_964604245.1 uncultured bacterium
ATAGGATAAGTCAAGTCCCTCCAAGCAAATACTACGGAAATAAATATATTCATAAGATTTTTTTAATTTATCGATAAATATTATAGTATTGACAGTCAACTTTTTGTTTTTTTTTGCAAAAAAATATTCCATTTAATTTCACCGTCTTTTTCTGGTAAATAAAATATCAAAATTTAAAAAGCAAAATGAATAAAAAAACACAGAGCCCACACATCTCACACCGGAATATTTTACCACAGAGCTCACAGAGTTTATATTTTGTGTTTTTAAAACCCAACACAACACACCTGAATTAGCCACTGATTTACACTGATGAACACTGATACCCTTCCCATCACATATCCTGTCTTTATTAAAACAACAAAATGTTTTTTTTAATCCGTGTTTTTCTGCCTGCCCCGTAGGGAAGAATGACCGTATCGGGGTATTCATCTGTGGATATTCCTTTTTTATTTTATTTTTTCCTCTGTGTTCTCAGTGTTTTCTGTTTTTTACAACAATTAATTACTCTGTGTCCTTTGTGGTTAATGTTTTTTTTATTTTTGAATTCATTTTTAAATTTTGATCTGTCATTTTCCATTTTGATATTTAATTTTTACATTTTAGCGGCTTTGCCGTATTATGGTTTTGACGAAATTTCTCTAATCATTTACAGCCTTGACTTTTGAGCTGAAAGTACTTATACTAATAGTGTGAGAGTAGGAAGGATATTATTATTAGATGGTGCCATAACTGAAGATCAGTTGAAGGAGGCACTAAAAAGGCAAAGAGAAATGGGGGGGCGTTTAGGCGCAAACCTAATGGAGTTGGGATATATTAACGAAGAACAGTTAATTAAAGCTCTCGAAAAAAACTTAAACGTGAAAGGTGTAGTTCTTACTGATTATCCCTTAAGTGACGAAGTCCTAAATTTGATTTCTCCGGATATTGCCAGTGCTTATGACTGTATTCCGATAGAGCGGAAGGGTAAAACCGTATATTTAGCCATGATAAACCCAAATGATGTTCAGGCTCAGGAAGATATCCGTTTCAGGACAGGGTATGAAATTACGCCATTAGTAGCTTCTGAGAAATCCGTGAAAAATATTTTGAAAGAGCATTATGAAACTAAAGCTCTTGAAGATGAGGTGGCTGAAGAAATGAGTCTTGCGGAGGATTCTGTTGAATTGATGCAGAAAGAAGAGGAAGAAGAAGGGGCATCGGCTCTTGCCGCGCAGATTGATTCTGGTCCGGTTGTTCAGTATGTTAATTTTCTTTTGAAAAAGGTGGTAATTGAAGGAGCCAGTGATCTTCATATTGAACCTTTTGAAAAAGATGTCAGGGTAAGGATGAGGGTTGATGGCGTTCTTCACAACTTTCAACCTCCTCCATGGCGTCTCCAAAAAGCCGTTGTGTCAAGGCTTAAAGTCATGTCAAATCTAAAAATACAGGAAAAAAGAAAACCCCAGGATGGAAGATTTCAAGCGGAAATTATTGGTAGAAAAATTGATTTTAGAATAGCTACCGTCCCTACTGTTTTTGGCGAAAAAGTTGGCATAAGGGTTCTTGATGCTCAAAGTATAGAGTTTGACCTGAAAAAATTAGGTTTTGAGGATAAAGCGCTGAATGATACCTATGCTGCTATAAAAAAGCCCCATGGAATTATATTGCTTACCGGACCGACAGGTTCCGGTAAAACCACTACTTTATATTCAATATTAAAAGCAATTAATAATATTGATATAAATATTTCTACGGCTGAAGATCCTGTGGAATATACTCTTTTTGGAGTTAATCAATTACAGGTACGGGAAGAAATCGGTCTTACTTTTGTGGAAGCTTTGAAGTCCTTCCTGCGTCAGGACCCTGATGTAATTATGGTTGGAGAAATTAGAGATAAGCCTACAACAGATATTGCCATACGTTCTTCTCTTACAGGTCACCTTGTGCTTTCTACAGTACACACGAATTCGGCGGCAGCGACAGTTACCCGACTCCTTAATATGGGGGTGGCTCCTTTTCTTTTGGCTTCAACGCTGGAGCTTATTATCTCTCAGAGATTGGTGAGGACAATATGCACAAAATGTAAAGTCCCTCTTGAGGTTTCAGACGAGGATATTCTAAAACAAGGCTTTAACCCTTCCGATTTAAAAGTAGACGGAAAGAAGATTTTTCATGGTACGGGTTGTGACCATTGTAAGGATACAGGTTATAAAGGAAGGTTAGGCTTATTTGAGGTTATGGCAGTAAGTTCCAATATTAGAAAAATGATTATTGATAATAAAACATCGGATGAGATAGAAGCAGAGGCTAAAAAAGAAGGAATGAGTTCTTTGCGCGATGAAGGAATTAAGAAGATGCTTGATGGATTGACGACTATTGAAGAAATAGGCAGGGAAACACAGGTTAGGTAATAATGGAAAAACTTGGAGAAATTCTAGTCCAAGCTGGCAAAATCACTCCCGAGCAATTAAATGTAGCACTTCGAAAGCAAAAACAAGTGGCTAAGCGACTTGGCGCGGTTCTGATAGAAGAGGGCTTCATTACAGATGGCGAACTCGCAAAGACACTATCTCTACAATTTAAGGTTTCCTCTATTGATATCAAACCTGAAGATGTCGATAGTGCTTTAATTTCTTTAATTTCCGCGGATATGGCACAGAGATATCAGGTTTTTCCAATCAGGAGAAAAGGAAAAAAATTGATTTTAGGAGTGGTAAATCCCGGTGATTTAGAAGCAATCGATGCTGTTGAATTTAAAACCGGCTTGAAGGTAGAGACAGTGGTACTAACTTTTTGGAAGATGAAGAAGCTTCTGGATCAATTTTATCCTGTTACGAAAGCGGTGGATAGAGTAGAGAAGAAAGAAGAGGAAATGGGAGAGGAAGAATTTGTATTTGCAGAGGAAAACCTTGAAAATATTTTTATCAGAAAATCCGAGTTTATTGAGGAAGAAGAAGATTGGAGGGCTGAGGCTCAAGAAAAACCTGTAATAAAACTTGTTAATTATTTAATTACTTCAGCGGTACAGAAAGGCGCGTCTGATATCCATATAGAGCCATATGAAAAAACTCTTCGTATAAGATTTAGGATTGATGGTGTCCTGCAGCAAGTGGCTGAACCACCTTACAGATTAAGACATGCCATCTCTACGAGGATAAAAATAATGA
>CAZRYJ010000204.1:0-3128 GCA_964604245.1 uncultured bacterium
TTTATTGTATTCCAGACAAGATTGTGATCGACACCAAAGTAAAAATGAATTAACTTATCCCTCATTCCTGCCATTTCTTTCCAGGGGATTTGAGGGTTTTTGTTTTGAATATCTTTAGGAATATTCTTTGTAGCCTCACCGATTATTTCCAATTTTCTTATTACTGCACTGGATGTCTTATCGTCATTTTTAAGGTCTTCAAGACTCATTCCTTCCACAAAACTTTCTATGCTGTTAATAGCGGAAAGTATATCCTTTAGATAAATTTGATAATTTCTCATTAAAGGAATGCGATTTCTTTTTCTATTGATTCTTTGAGTTCTTCTCGGAGAGCTTCTCTGGGAACAATATCAACTTTACGTTTAAGTTTTTCTTCCAGAAAGTCAGAAAGCCCAATAAGATCTAAAAGATCCGCGCTTTCCTCGAATTCAGTTAGCAAATCAATATCACTGTCTTTGTCTTCAGTGTGTTTGACGACTGAACCGAAAAGGCCTATTCTTCTGACTTTATATTTTTCTCTGATTTCCGAATATACTTCTTCAAGTATCTTTATAATTTTACTTTTATTCATTTTTTTATCCCTTAAGCTAAATATACAAAGCTCCTAAAATATTGTCAATAGCAATTATTTGAACAACGTGGGAAAATTCAGATACAAAGAAGATTCTTACTAACCTCTTAACATCCTATATTACCCAAAATTTTTTTTATCAGCTTTTTCAATTCTTTAACTTCAAAAGGTTTTTGGAGGAAAGCGTCTATCCCTTCCATCTCCGACATTTCCTCGCCAAATTTAAAACTTCCCGACATGAGGATAGTCTTAATTCGCGGCTGTGTTTCCCTTATTTTATTTATGAGTTCTATTCCCGAATTTTTCCCCAGGTCAAAATCCGAAATCACTAAATCGAATTTTATCTCATTAGATAAACTCAGGGCTTTTTCAACCGAGTCGGATAAATAAACAGCAAAACGTTTTTTATCCAGAAAACGACCAATCATCTTTAGCACTTCCATTCTATCATCGACGATTAATATTTTCTTCATTTTATTTTCCATTAGTTTCCAATAATTCGCTAACTTCGATACCTAAAGCACGAGCAAGCTTTTTAATATTAAGAAGAGTTACATTTCTCTCCCCCCGTTCGATCATGCCTATATAGTTCCTGTGAAGCGAGGCAATTTCGGCAAGTTTTTCCTGAGAATATCCTCTTTGAAGGCGTAACTCTCTTAATCTTCTGCCGAATTCTTTCAATTCTTCTCTTTTTGCCATAAAGAATAATATATTAAGACACACCAGACGTCTACACACAATGCGTGTGATAGTAAAAACAGCACGCAAAGATAATCTCACACGGAGACACAGAGAAAAAAACAAAATTTGTTGTTTTAAATAAATCCCAACCCCTAAACCTAAAATCCTAAAAACCTATTTGACCATTTTTTAATTTAACCATTTAACTATAGCGGCAGCTATTGTATGTGAAGACCTGACCCCTTTATTTTCTCTCTTGTGCTTTGATCCCGTATTGCGCTTATTTTTTCGACAGCCAAACTGCCATTTCGCCCGTGCCGCGATGCGACCATGCGTAGTATGGTATAGCAGTCAAATCTTTTTTCTCTCCTGATTTATTCAGCGCTTCGCATTTAATCACAACTAAACCATTCAGCAAATCCCGCCGGTATTCGGTTTTAAGCTCGGCATTATCAGGTATCATTAGTTGAAATACTTTTGTATCATTATCAACCCATTCGGCACAGTAAACAATAGGACCGCGAACAAGAGCGACTTTATTTCTATCGTCCTTAACTTTCTCATTTGCCAGTACCCGGCGAACAGGCATGGGCAGGTTGAGTTCGATTATATCCCCTTTTGACCATTTACGAGTAACAACGGCAAATCCTTTATTCGTATCGATATCTACAGGTTCTTCGTTTACTTTTAAAGTTACGTCCTCTTCGTTTGTTTTTAAATATCTATATAGGTCGCTCGATATTACTTTTTCTAAAGCCCATCCCGGAATACGGATGTTAATGGTAAATGTTTTATCCTTTTCCGGATTTACTATAATTTTAACCTTTCCTTCCCAGGGATATTCAGTTTCTTCTGAAACATCTAATTTAATATTTTTCATTTCTACATTAGCTTTGCTAGCGATAAAGAGGTTTATATATAATGAATCGCCCCTGTAGGCATATATATAATTTGGAACTGAGGGAATGAAACGAATAACGTTTGTCGGGCAGCAGGAACAATCAAACCAGGGTTGTCTGGTTAAAGAGCCCTGATTGAATTTAAATTTTCCGTCGGACTCAAGGCAGTTCGGATAAAAAAAGGAATTACCTTCTAATGATACACCGGAAATCATTCCATTATAGAGAGTACGTTCCAGAACATCGATATATTTTGCATCCCCGTGGAGTAAAAACATTCTGTGATTCCAGTAGATGCTACCTATCGCGGCACAGGTTTCATTATAAGAAGTCAGATTGGGCAATTCATAATTATCTCCGAATGATTCCCCTTCATGTCGGGCGCCTATTCCTCCTGTTATATATATTTTTTTAGCAACCACATTTTCCCAGATTTTGTCGACCGCCCTCATATAGGAAGAGTCTTTCATTATTCCGGCAATATCTGTCATACCCGCATACATGTAAACAGCACGTACTGCATGTCCGACAGCTTCGGTCTGCTCTATTACCGGTTTATGGTCCTGACTATACGAACCGTAAAGCTCATGCCCCTGGCTATTACCTCTCTCGTCTAAAAAGAATTTTGCCATATCGAGATATTTCTTATTTTTTGTTACATGGTATAATTTAACAAGACCGGTTTCAATAATCTGATGACCTGGCACTGCGAGTTTTTCCCCGGGGCCAAAGGTTTCCGTAATCAAATCCGCGTTCTTCAAGGCAACATTCAAGAAATTGGTCTTCCCGGTCGCTCGATAATGGGCAACAGCCGCCTCATACATATGTCCCGAATTGTACAATTCGTGACTTGCTCCCAGATTATGCCAGCGCGGACCCGGTTTTACCCACCAGGCGGGAGTCGTATCGGGATTTATCGTTTTCCATGTACATAGATACCCGTCTTCTTCCTGTGCCGCGGCGATTTTTTCTATAAT
>CAZRYJ010000205.1:0-3126 GCA_964604245.1 uncultured bacterium
TATGCTTTTCATAATATAAACAACACTGAGAAGTAATGGTAAAACCCGGAGGAACCGGTACACCAATATTTGTCATTTCCGCCAATCCGGCGCCTTTCCCACCTAAAGTTTTTTTCATAGTAATATTGCCTTCCGCATTACCATCTCCAAAGAAGTATACCATTTTTTCCATTGTCGCTCCTCCTTTTTTTATTTGGAAAAAACACTTTAGTCGATTATTCAGGTTACTTATTTTACGCTCAATGCTCACAAAATATAAACACTTTAAAGAAATGCAAGGGGTAAAAAGAGAAAAAACAATAATAATTAGCCACCAAGACACAAAGTCACAAAGTAAAACTTGATTTATAAATTATTGCCAAAAAATAAAAATTTATTTGTGTTATTCAAGCAATTCGTTGTTGCTCTAAGGTGTGGTGGTCGGGTTTTAAATAAACACAAAAAAAAATGGGATGTGTGGTGAGGCTTAGTGTCTTGGTGCCCTCGTGGCTCAAATCTTTTTTACTTATAATTTGAACTAAAAGACTGAAAAATAGTCTCGACCGGAGAACCAGTATGAACAAAAACCCTTATCCCGCAGCGGTAAAACTTTTGCTCTTTCAAACAGAGTTCAACTTTATGCAAACTTGAATCTCTACTCAAAGGAAAACCGATAAGTCCGGAACGCATATGCACAGAATCCAAGTCTAAAGGCTCACCATTATCAAAAACATTGATTTCGGATACAAACGAACTCATATAAAAAGATAATAAATACTTTCTTAGCTCCACTTCTGCCAACACACTATCAATCGCAAAGTCCATCTCATTTGCAAAATTCTGAGTCACTTTATGCATCCCTTCATTTGAAACAGAACCAACTCCTATATGCGTAAAATCAGGGTCCAAAATGTTTTTTCTATGCGGAGGACTCTCCATCCATCCTTTCATAACCAATTTTGCAAGAGAATCCGGATGGTTCTTTTGAAGAAAGCCGACTGAACCTCCTATATTTTCTGCCACATTCTCACCCACTCCAAGAACAGGCAATCCCGAATTGTATATCCGCTGTAACGGTGTCTTATTAACCTCATCTCCGGAATTATGAGATAAATATTTTTTCTTTAACATATCATTAGAATGTTGCCTTGCGGCAAGCCTTAATCGCTTATCTAATTTTAAATTCGCAAGGCCTTTTTTCTTCCGTTCTTCATTCGTCAATTTGAATATCAAAACCTCTATAGTATCATTACCCTCGATTTCCGAATAAATAGAACCCATCTTAGCCGTAGTATCTGCGAAAGAATTAATCCGAATTTCCGTTAGGGAAACACTTACCATAAATAGAAGAAAAGACATATTATCCTCTTATTACATCCTTTATTATCATCAGTCTTGAATTCTTCTCCCGTTCTCTTTCTTCTAACTTCATGTTTATTTCCCGGACGGTACTTTGAATTTCGGGAATCAATATATATTCAAGAGCATTTACTCTACGCCTTGTTTTGTCCATCTCTTTCGCCAGAAGAGTTATTCTTTTTTCCAACTCCGCCATCTCAATTAATCTCTCAAAAACCTTCATCAAATTCTTAAGCGCAACGTCAAGAGTTGGCGAAGTCATTGCGAATCCATATGAAACCAAATCACCCTTAAGGCTCTTTTGATATTTCGGGAGCGGAACGTTCATAACTTTTTCCACATTCATCGATAACTCAATATCGGTATCAAGCAACACAATGGAACCTTCAAAGATATTCTTATCCTGGTACGCCCTGGCAAGAAAAAATTGCTTCAAAGCTTCTATTAACTGTTCTTCGATCTCCTTCCTCATAGAGGCTAGCAAACTTATAGTTTTTTGAATTATTCTAAGAAGTTCTTCTTGCTTTTGCTTAAGCAATTTGTGTCCTCTTTTTGCAATATTAAACCGCTTTTTAAGACGGAGTAACTCCATCCTTGTTGCGTTTACCTGCATAGCCATACCTTTATCTGCACTCCTTATACATTAAATCTTAGACCCTTTTAATTGTCTTTCTTCTCTTCTGTCTTCTTTTTATTCTTTTCTTCTACTGAATTCTTACTCTCGATCTTTTCTTCCTCTTTTTCTCCACCGAATTTTGCAAAATACTTATCCAGATATTCATCCCGGATTCTCTTCAACTCTTTTCTGGGAAAGACAGAAAGGAGTTTCCAGCCAAGATCCAGGGTCTCTTCCACACTTCTATTCTCATACTCACCCTGACCAACATACTCATTCTCAAACCTATTCATAAATTCAAGATATCTTTTATCCATTTCAGAAAGGGCTGCTTCACCGAGAATAACCGAAAGCTCTTCAACCTCTTTACCCCTTGAATATGCAGCATATAACTGGTTATATAGATCAGCGTGATCTTCCCTGGTTTTTCCTTTACCTATTCCTTTATCCTTCAATCTTGAAAGCGAAGGTAAAACATCAATAGGAGGCGAAACACCCTTTCTTTCAAGAGACCGTGAAAAGATAATCTGTCCTTCCGTAATATATCCGGTAAGATCGGGAATCGGGTGTGTCTTATCATCTTCCGGCATCGAAAGAACAGGCATCATGGTTATAGATCCTTTATTTCCCTTTATTCTTCCTGCTCTCTCATAAATGTTAGATAAATCGGTATAAAGATACCCGGGATAACCTCTCCTTCCGGGTACTTCCTTTCTTGCAGCCGAAATTTCTCGCAATGCTTCGCAATAATTTGTCATATCGGTAACAATAACAAGTACATGCATTTCAAGATCAAAAGCAAGGTACTCGGCAGCAGTCAAAGCAGCTCTCGGAGTAGATATACGCTCAATTGCAGGGTCATCGGCAAGATTCAAAAACATAACCACTCTTTCCAGAGCACCGGTTTGTTCAAAATCATTCCTGAAGAACTCCGCCTCTTCAAATGTAATTCCCATAGCGGCAAAAACGACCGCAAATTTTTCACTGGAGCCAAGAACCTTTGCCTGTCTTACTATCTGTGCAGCCACTTTATTGTGAGGCAAACCGGAACCTGAGAAAAAGGGCAGCTTTTGTCCTCTGACAAGCGGATTTAAACCATCGATAGTTGAAATTCCTGTTTGAATAAATTCGTCCGGATATTCCCTGGCATACGGATTGATTGGCTCTCCGTT
>CAZRYJ010000206.1:0-3111 GCA_964604245.1 uncultured bacterium
GCCTTCGTGGCTAATTCTTTCATCATTTATAAATTATTTAATTTTTTGTATTCTTTTATCTTAACAAGTTGAGATTTTGTTTGTTCCGGGGTTACATTAATCATAAACGAATCACCGCTTAAAGCCGATACTTTAATTCTAAATCCATTTAAATGACTTCTAAAATATTTATCCGGGATTGTTATACCTATTTCTTCATGATAAACATTAATAGACTCATAATCATCCGAATGACGATGTATCTTAACAGTTTGTAAGGGTTGACCTTCCTGGCTATATGCTTTTGTATAAAATTCCCACTCTTTTCCTACATAACCATACTCCGCGTAAATCTGATGCAACAGACCTCCGTTTTCTTTAACTATCCAGCTTCTGATAAAAAATTTATTTAAAGCTTTGGGACTCCCGATTTTTTCTTCTATTCCTATGAATGCGGCAACCTCTTTACCTTTATATTCCTCTTCATTTACTTCAACGGTTTTTCTAAGAGGTGCATTCGCGGTAGCACACTTAAGAAGAAAAACAATAAATAATACAACAATAATTAACTTTGAAATTTTTTTCATAAAAACCTCCAAATGTTACTTCCCTAAAGAATCCTCAAGAATTTTCTGAAGGTCCTCTATTTTCTTCTTTACAAACAAAATTTCCCTTTTGTTTTGATTCCCGCTAATTTTGAGGTATTTTTCGTAAAATGCAATCGCTTCTTTATTTTTACCTAATTGTTCGTATATTAACGCCTTATCTACATAAACTCTGTAATAAGTGGAATCTACTTCAAGAGCTGTATCTAAATTTAGAATTGCTTCATCGATTTTTCCTATGGTAAAATAGAGATTACTTCTATGCCAATAAGCCTTAACGTTTTTAGAATCCAACTCAATAGCTTTGTCAAACTCTGAAAGCGCCAGATCGTATGCGTTTATAGCAAAATAGACAAGCCCTCTATTTAAATAAGCATGAGACATATTAGAATCTAATTTCAAAGCCTTATTTAAATCCTGCATTGCCAAATCATACTTACCTTTATAATAATAAGCGAGCCCCCGATTGTTAAACCCGTCGGCGAAACAAGAATCTAAATCCAAGAATCTATCAAAATTTAAAATTGCAACATCGTAAAGACCTAAACAGAGGTATGAAGTCCCTTTGTTATAGTATGCGAATGAAAATTCCGGATCTAATTCTATCGTTTTATCATAATATGAAATCGCTTGATAGTATTCTTCTTTATTTGCGTATAGAAGACCTAAATTTAAATAAGCTTCAGCAAAATTGAGGTCTACCTCCAGTGCTTTATTAAATTCCGTTAGCGCTCTGTCAACTTTACCTCTCACATAATAAAGATTTCCTCGACACAAATAGGCTCGCGCATTCTCAGGATCTATCTTTAGCGCTTTATTGAAGTCTTGGATTGCCTTGATATAATTTTCCATATAGGTGTAAAGCTCTCCCCTATATGTAAATGCTTTAACGTATCCGGAGTCTATTTCGAGCGCCTTATTAAAATCTTTCATTGCCAGATCATATTCTTCCATATTAAAGTAAGAGAGTCCTCTATGGCTGTACGCTTCAGCGCTTTGCGTATTTAGCTCAATAGACTTATTCAAATTCTCCAGAGCTAAAGCATAATTTTCCATTCCAAAATGACAGGCTGCCATATTATGAAATAATTTGAACTGTAATAAAGTATCCATATAAATTTTATATTTTTCGGCTTTTTTGAGAAGCTCTAAGTTTCTATTATAATCGACCGGCGGGCCAGCGGTGATTCCCATACCTATGAGAGCAAGCCCAATTAATTCTTTGAAGTCGTAAGTTTTAGCTTCTTTATGAATTAATCTAAATAAATCATAAGAAAATATATATTTATTTTCAGAGAAAAGAGAATCAGCTTCCTTTATTGCATTCCTGAGTGGTTCGTCAAGCGGAACACAATCCGCTAGATTACCCTCAAATTTTCCATAAAAATTGCTGGCTTTGTTTACACTTGGACGGCTCCCCAGATTATCAGTTATAAGAGAGAAATGTAAGTGGATTAGATTTAGTTTGATTCCAATGAAAAGGATTGTTGCTAATGCTAAATTAATAGTAAGAATAATTAGTATAGTACGTTTTGGCCTTTTCCTATTAATTTTTTCCGTATTTTCTTTAGGATTCACAATATTCATTTTATCCCTATAGTATACCCAAAATGTAGGTAGAATGTCAAGGGGGTTTTAACAAAGTCACGAGTCGCTGGTCACTAATCACTAGTCAAAAAACAAAAGATTATATATTAGTGTGATTTGTTGTTACGAAAACCCTTTGACAAAAGCATAAAAAATCTTTATAATATAATCATAAATGGAGGACATATGAAAAAAATTTTATTATTAATAATCTTCATTACACTAAGTAGCTGTGAAAAAACCGGACCCGATCCTGGTGATGGCGATTCCCCGAGAGATGATGGCGGCATAACACTCGATATTTCGCTTAGCGGAAGCTTGCAAAATCCGGCATTCTCACCTGATGGAAATTCTATAGTTTTTACAAGGTTTAGGAATGGATATAACGAAGAGCCCGCTGACCTCTTTATTTATAATCTTCAATCGGGACAGCTTACAACATTAGTGTCAGACGGGAGCGGAAATGTGAACCTTCCTGGAGCGACGTGGAATGACGCCATTAATTCTATTGTCTTTTCTTCTTCACGGGAACCACACGACGAAATTTTTCTCATTTCGGAAAACGGCACAACCGGAGATGAAGTAAAGATAACCGATAGAAGAAGTGTCGTTTCCTACGAACCCTCACTAAGTTCGGATGGACAATGGGTTGTTTTTGAATCACATGAATTAGATGTGGAAGACAATGGAATTATTACTAAATACAAAATCGATGGGAGTTCCGCGTATATCGAGCTAACTTCTTCAACTGATGATTGCCGTCAACCGAATTGGTCGCCAAATGGGGATAAAATCTTGTATCAAAAATTTGAAGCTGGACAATGGGACATTTGGATTATGGATACAGACGGAACAAATAAATCTAAAGTAACATCAGGAGAAGGAGATAAAACAGATGCTTGCTTTACACAAGACGGACAATATATCATATTCAGCACCG
>CAZRYJ010000207.1:0-1709 GCA_964604245.1 uncultured bacterium
GTTCCTCCGAAGAAACCTATAACCGCACCGGTGCCTGACCGGAAAGCTTCTTTTAACTTTTTTCCAACTATAAGTTCACCGATTAAAGCACCAAATAGCGGACCTAAAATTATCCCCCAGGGAACAAAAAACACACCGACAATTGCTCCAATGAAAGCTCCCAGGAATCCGAGCTTCGAGGCTCCGAATTTTTTAGAGCCTATGGAACTTGAAATATATTCGATTACTACAGCCAATACGGTTAATATAAGAAAAATAATAATAAGCTTTCTGGAAATAATCGCGAACCCTGTGAGCCACGCGTAAATGTAAATTCCGGCAAAAACAAGAGGCGTACCGGGCAGCATTGGCAAGATACAACCAATTAAACCTATCAACATAAGAAGATAGCAGCAAATTAGTATAAATGTACGCATAAATTGTATTTATTTAAAGAAAGAGGCAAGCGCAGACGGGCCTCCCCTTCCTTTCATTTGTTTCATTAACTTTTGAGCCATCATGAACTCTTTAAGCAAACGATTGATATCCTGAACGGAAGTCGCGCTCCCTTTCGCGATACGTTTTCTTCTGGAACCATTCAAAATAGAAGGGTTTTTTCTCTCCTTTGGCGTCATCGATTGAATAATGGCTTCGGTCCTTATCATCTGCTTTTCATCCATAAGCTTCTTTAGTCCCTTACCTCCCGGAAACATATCAAGAAGCGAATCAAGAGGTCCCATTTTCTTTAATTGTTTTATCTGCCCGAGAAAATCTTCCAGATCGACTTTACCCTCTTGTATTTTCTTTTGAAATTTTTCTACGTCTTCTTTCTCAATTGCCTTTTCGGCTTTCTCCTGGAGTGTTTTAAGATCTCCCATACCAAGAATTCTTGAAGCCAGCCTTTCCGGGTGCAGAACCTCCAGAGCATCCGATTTCTCGCCGATCCCTATAAATTTTATCGGTTTCCCCGTGACCTTTCTCATCGAAAGAGCCGCGCCGCCTCTCGCATCTCCATCCATTTTCGTCAGAATAATACCTGTTATTCCAAGCGCTTCGTCAAACTCCTTCGCAAT
The DNA here is from genome assembly GCA_964604245.1 of uncultured bacterium. Classification (GTDB taxonomy): domain Bacteria; phylum Hydrothermota; class UBA3072; order UBA3072; family UBA3072; genus JAFGHJ01. Next base: position 1,053 of record CAZRYJ010000207.1, read on the forward strand.
ATTTACAGCATCCTGCCCCGTCATCGAATCGGCTACAAGAAGGATTTCAGAGGGCTTAACCGTATCTTTTACTTTTTTAATCTGCTCTATCATATCTTTATCTATATGTAATCTGCCCGCCGTATCGAAGATGAGAGTATCGTATCTTTTAACTATGGACCGACTAAGTGCCTGCTTACAAAGTTTTACTTCATTATCGGATCTCTCGGAAAAATAAGGAAGGTCTTCCCTCTCTGCCATATCACGCAGCTGTTCGAAAGCCGCAGGTCTTTTTACATCAGCAGGAATAAGAAATGGATTCCGTCGCTTACTTTTCAGAAAACAACCTAATTTTATGGCTGTAGTCGTCTTTCCGGAACCCTGCAAACCTACGAGCAAAATGGACGTCGGCTGCTTATCTAACAACAGCGGTTCTGCCTTCCCGATTAAACCTATTAATTTCTCCCCTACAATCTGGATTATCATTTCCGCGGGGGTGAAACTTTCATGGATTTTTCGCGCCACTGCTTCATTCTCAACCTCAGTAACGAAACCCTGCGCCACCTGTAAATTCACATCAGCCTCGAGCAGAGCTTTCCTTATGTCTCTCATGCTTTCCCCCACTTGAGAAGCTGAAAGCCTCCCTTTACCCGAGAGATTCCTGGCTATATCTTTTAT
>CAZRYJ010000207.1:1809-3105 GCA_964604245.1 uncultured bacterium
GTTGACATATTTAAAAAACCCTATATGTTTTATCAATTATGAAAGGTAAGATAGGATTTATTTCGACAAGATTTTCAGGACTTGATGGAGTTTCCCTGGAAACTAAAAAATGGGCAAAAATTTTGGAAGAGGAAGGATTCGAATGCTTTTATTTCGCGGGAGAACTTGACCGTCCAGAGGAAAAATCTTTCCTGGTTGAAAAGGCGCACTTCACACATCCGCAAATTCAAGATATTTATAAAGAATGCTTTGGTACCGATACCCGCAAAAGTTTAGTTACAAGAAAAATCCATGAAATCAAAAAAAAGCTTAAGAACGAAATTCTTAATTTCGTTAATAAGTTTGAAATAGATCTATTAATCGCGGAAAATTCTCTAACAATTCCTCTTAACATCCCTCTAGGCATCGCCATAACCGAATTTATAGCAGAAACAAAAATGCCGACAATTGCCCATCATCATGATTTTTATTGGGAAAGAAAAAATCTTCTGGTAAATGCCGTCGGAGAGTATTTGAATATGGCTTTCCCTCCTGTATTGCCTTCTATTCGTCATGTGGTGATCAACTCGTACGCGGATCGTGAGTTGAGTTATAGGACAGGAATATCAAGCACCATAATCCCAAACGTGCTGGATTTCGAAAACCCTCTTCCTCCTCCGGATGAATATGCAACTGACGTTCGAGAAACTTTTGGAATACAGAAAGACGAATTGCTGATTCTCCAACCGACAAGAGTTGTCCAACGAAAGGGTATAGAACATGCAATAGAACTTACAAAGCGTTTAGACATGAAGGCAAAACTGGTTATATCGCATGCTTCCGGCGATGAGGGATTCGAATACGAACAAAGAGTTCGAGATTATTCCAAAATGCTGGGTGTGGATACTCTATTTATATCCAGACGTATCGCCGAAAACAGAAAAATCAACGGCAAAGGCGAGAAAATTTATACTATATGGGATATCTATCCCCATGCCGATCTCGTTACATATCCCTCAACTTACGAGGGATTCGGGAATGCTTTTTTGGAAGCGATTTACTCCCGCAAACCAATTGTAGTTAACAAATATGTAATTTATACTTTAGATATAGACCCAAAAGGATTTAAAGTTATAGCCCTGGACGGCTATGTCAATGAAGAGGCAATTCAAAAAACCAGAGAAATTTTAGCCGATTCAGAAAAACAAGAAAAAATGGTAAAACATAACTATAGATTAGCAAAACGATTTTACTCTCTCTCAGTATTGCGACGTAAACTTAAAAATCTTTTACGCGAAATTCTATATTTCGATTCCT
>CAZRYJ010000208.1:0-3102 GCA_964604245.1 uncultured bacterium
GCCCCAAATATGGTAAATGGGGCATGATGTTTTAATTCTTTTAGAGTTTGTCTAAACATCTCTTAAATTTCAAAGGTTTTTCCTGCCGCTATTTGTATGTATTTGTCTTTATAAATCCTCTTGAAAATCGTTTGTGCTTCATAACCACTGCAGTGCGTTGGGCCAACCTTTTCGATTTCAAATTCCTTGAATTTATCTACTATAAGTTCTATTTCTCTATTATCTTTATTCATTAGATGAAATCCACCAAAAACAAGGTTGATTTTCTCTTTAGGAAAGTTTTCTTTAATTTTTTTTATAATTTTCACGATTCCGGGATGAGCACAGCCGGTAATTATTGTAATCCCATTCCCCCTTTTTATCAAGAGAGACTGCTCGGCTATAAATAAACCATTGTATTTCCCCGCGATCTCACCGGTAGCAAAAATACGATTCTTAATCATGGTAAGTTTTTCTACCAGTATTAGATTCCCTCCCAGAGTCTTAACTTTTTCCTTGAATTCTTTGCTGAAGCCATGGCATCCATATACATCAATCCCTTCTTTTTTCTCTAATAATCCCCATAAGCCTCCCGTGTGATCCCAATGATCATGAGAGACAACCACTTTTTCTATTTTGGGAATATCTATATCCAGATTTTGCATATTGTTAAACAAAGACTCGGATTCTTCTCCCGTGTCAAACAGTACGGTTTGATCAACCAGGCAGGAAAAACCCCAGCCAGGTATAAAATTTTTGTTTATATTATTATTATCAAAAACTATTTTTATTTCCATATGGTATCTGCCCCTGCCTCTTTTTTTAATTCTTTCTCTATATTACCATCCGGTAACATCCAATCCGGATGCTCCTCTCCGTTTTCCTCCATCTCATACCTTACACAGCTTTGCCAATCGCCTTTACAGTAGAGTTCAACCCATTTAGTATCCAAGATACCCCTTTCGTAAAATCTTTTCATTGGACACACTTCATACCATTTGCATTCGGAAAGAAAAATTTTAAGCTTAGCATAATTCTTTTTTATTTTTTCTTTATCTGTAGTATCAAAAACCAGAGCGGTAGGATGAGTCAGGGGATATATCTTTTTTTCCTGTGTTAGAAAAAGCTTCCCATAAAGATTCTTTATCTCTTCTTTCTCCTTGGGTAAGGAAAAATCATATTTGTTGAATATATAATAGACAGCATAATATCCCAGTGGAGATATTATTTCAGGGCTTACAATATCTATCTCTCTGTCGAGATATTCTGAACAAGCTTCTATTTCTTCCTGTCTGGGTCTTCGGTAATTCGGGAGCATACACTTAACAAGATTTGTTAAATAGAGGCTATTTCTTTTCACTTCAAGTTCTCCGAGTAACTCATTTAGCGCGATTCCTGTTGGTCCGACAAACATCATGCCTTCTTCATCTTCTTTTTCCCCGGGCGCTTGAGCTATCAGCATAACTCTAGATTCCGGATTACCTTCCCCTGGAAGAGAGTTCTTTTTTGTTTCGGACAATAAACATTTATTGCAATGCTTAATTTCCTCTTTCAAGCTATAGAAACCTCCCCTTTCTATCATTGGGTTTTTCTCGGAAGACTAATTATGATTGCAAACCAGAATTATATCTCCTATTCCACAATCTACATGCCTGGCAATCACAGGACATTTAGCCATAAACAGAAAAAAGATAGGTCTTTTTTCATCCGATAGGGTCTCATAATTTCCCTGCCCTTTGCTGATTACCAAATCAGCCTTTTTAAAAATGTCAATAAAAGGTTTTGAACACAGGGAAATAATAGTACCCGGAACCTCTGACCCGCTCGACATAATTTCGGCAAAATTATCTATCCCCGCTTTGATCGCGTCTTCTTTTAGAGCATCGTTTATTATAGGTTTCTCTTTGACCGCGTAAATTATTTCCTTTTCAGGGTCAATATTTTTGATTTCCTCTAATAATAACGAGTCGAAAACCGTTTCGCCGACATTGTCCGCAAGATAAAGAATAGTTTTCGCATTTTTTACAGATTCTTTGAAATCCCGGAAATTAAAGATAGATTCTTTTTCATATTTTATAGCCCTTTGCTCCTTTTTAAGTATCTTTGCAAGTTCGCTGTCCACATCCAAAGAATTCTTGGTTCCGTAGTCAATTATATTGCCTGCAATTGCAAGCTCTACAGCCATAAGCAACCTATCTTCAGCTGACTCTACTTTGGCTTTTAGTTCAGGATAAATCTTTAAAGCTTGTGTGTTGGAATTTTCTTTTAACTTTTTGTAAGGATCTTCTTTTCCCGTTATTTTCTTTACGAAATCATGTATCGTTTTTCCCATTTCCGGCGGAGTCGATGTTAATTTTATATCAGGGATGACTTTCGAAATTTCATCAAGAATTTTCTTCTGTATTTTCTCATCAACTCCCACCATTCTTGCAGCCTCAAGAGCCTGCCGGAAAAAACACGGGATGCAATCCAAATAGGTTTTCATTCTATTTTCTTATCCTCTTGCAAGATTTTTCTTAACTTTTGCCATACCTTTACTATTTTTTCTTACTCTTTAATCATTCTGGTTCCACACTTGGGGCAGGTTTGCGTGTGACATGGAACCCCAAACCGATGTGGGGTTTTTGCACCACAATTTGGGCATACACATTTACCACCTGGTCCCGAACCGGGACGGTTTCCTCCTCCTCTGCCACCAGAACCTCTCCCTGCAAAGGAATTTCTACCTTCCTTTAAAGACATTTGCCCTCCTCAATCAAGTGAAATTGCTCCCTCTGGACATACATTAACGCATGCGCCACAATCGATACATTCATCGCTTATAACAGCTTTTTCGTTTTTAATACTTATTGCCTCAACCGGACAAACATCCACGCAATCTCCGCATCCTGTACATTTTTCTTTATTTACCTTAACAGCCATTATTCCTCCTTTCCTATTAAACCACTTGAAACACAAGACTTCACAAATCTCGCCGGATTACTCTCACGTTGCGTTTAATTTCGTTTTCCCGGGAAATTAAATATCAAAAATTAAAAAGCAAAACTATCCGCTCACCCAATTAATCCATTCCAAATTTGGACGTGACATTGGGGCTCTTTGTTGTCTGAAGCTTTCCTTCTT
>CAZRYJ010000209.1:0-3098 GCA_964604245.1 uncultured bacterium
TGCAATATACCGGGGGAAAATTCCCTTTGTGGCTTTCAGAAGAAGAGGGGTTTTCGATTTGCTGCACTAATCTATTTATCATCACATGGTTGGTTTTTTACCAGTTCGGTTACTCCATTAAGAAATTCCGCGCCGATAAGTTATTTTCTTCTCTGAAGCGATTCGAGATAGGAGAAAGAGGGGTCTATCTCTCTATCTATCTCTCCTTTATTATTTTCATTGGCTTTTTGTTTGTGTTTGGAGTGAAAAATCTTCTTATCCCTGGAGCGTATAAAGAAGTTCTTAACTCTATCCTTTTCAATCCTATGCTGATTATTGCAGATAAATTTCTAAGAGCAATACCGCTTCTTTCCCTTGTTGGGCTTCTTCTTTTAAAGAATAGATGGGCAGATAAACGAGAGTGGTGGTTTCTTTTAACTGCTTTGACTCTAATTAACCTGCTCGTTAATAATCCACTGGCTTCCTCAAGATATTGGGCAGGCACTGTTGTTCTGGGTTTTATTGTAATGCTATTTAGAAGGTTAAACATCGGGAGAGGCTACCTGGCAGCAGCACTTCTAGTCGGAATACTCTTTCTTTTTCCCTTGAGTAATGAGTTGCGTTATAAAACAGTAGAGACGATATCTCTTTCGGATTTCAGATTATCGGGACTGAAAACAGCTTATACTTCACCCCATTTTGATGCCTATGAGATGGGTGTCCATACACTTCAATACGTAGGAAAAGAGGGCGTTACCTGGGGACGGCAGCTATTGGGTCCGCTCTTCTTCTGGATACCAAGGGCTCTCTGGAGAGGGAAGCCTGTAGGCTCGGGAGGGGTAGTTGCCAGTTATTTCGCTTATCCCCAGATTAATCTTTCCTGTCCGCTTCCTTTTGAGGGTTATATAAATTTTGGCGTAATTGGATTAATTGTATTCGCTTACTTGATTGGAGTGCTATTTTCGTCCCTTGACGAATACCACTGGAAAGTATCTACCGCCACCTCTTCCGAGGTAATATCCGCGTATTATCCCTTCCTTCTTGGTTTTTCCTTTCTTGCTATGAGGGGAGACCTCATGTCCGGTTTTTCTTATACTGTAATGTTTATCGCGGCAGGATTGGTGCTGCTTTTAAAATGAAGAAAGAAATCAAGGTTTTGAACGTTTTATTGGATGATCGGATTGGCGGAGCGCACATGCGCATCTTCAGAGTCGCGAGGAAATTGAAAGAAAGAGGAATAGAATACTCGCAAGCAGTCCCAAAGGGAAACGGAGAATTTCCGGGTTATGTTAGAAAAGCAGGAGTAACAGTCTATCGTTGTGAATTAGGCACCCCGCATTTTATCAGAGATTTTAAGACTTTCTTTTTGAATATAAGTTATCTTATCGATTTTATCCCATCTATTTATTCCCTTGTTAGAATTATTAAGCTAAAGGAGATTGATATTGTTCACCTTCACGGAGTATTGAATTTTCAGGGGGCTTTAGCCGCTTTATTTACGGGGCGTTTAGTCGTGTGGCATTTCCATGAAACACTTTACCCGAAATTTTTAATAAATATCCTGAGACCTTTTACCAAGTTCGTTGCAGACAGTCTTGTACACATATCGGAAATCACCAGGAATTATTATCTGACGGACTCAAGTTTTAAAGAGGCGCTTATTTACGAACCGGTGGATATTGGGAACTTTGACTCTACTTCTATAGGGAAAGAGGAAAAGGTTAATTTAAGGAAAGAATTAAATATAAGTGAAGATGATATAGTTTTAGGCGCGGTGGGTAATATAAGCTGGGTCAAGGGTTATGAGAATTTGATTGTGTCCATGGGAACACTCAAGAAAAAACACAAGAGGCTAAAATTACTTATTATAGGAAAGATATTATCAACACAACTAGGGTATTACAAACGTCTTAAGAGATTGGTTTCTTCCCTGGGGCTCGAGCGGGATATATATTTCTTAGGAATCAGGGAGGATATTCCACAGCTGCTTTCTCTTATGGACATTTTTATCATGCCTTCAATAACCGAGGGTACGCCTCTCTCTATAATAGAAGCAATGTCTATGAAATTGCCTGTTATTGCAAGCAGGGTGGGAGGAATTCCCGAGGTGATATCCGAGGAGAAAACAGGATTGTTTGTAACTCCGGGTAAGCCGGATGAGATTACAGACGCGGTTTTGAATCTACTGGGAGATTCTAAAACAAGAAAAGAAATGGGAGTGAGAGCAAGGGAAGCTGTAAAAAAGAAGTTTTCCCTGGAGCGTTGCGTAAGGGAACATGAAAAATTATATAAAAAACTTATGAAGTTAACAGGGTGATTGAAACCGGTTCAAGAGTCAAAACCTTCTTCACATCGATAACATATTACATCTTTAATTATAATCATAGTGTAAACTAAGAAGGGTATACTAAGTTGTCAAGGGTTCGTACCTGATACCAGGTACCGGGTTCTAGGAAAAAACTAAAAAAAGACGTACAGTGAATTGGTAATATTAGGATTTGGGATTTAGGATATAGGATTTAGTTAAAACAACAAAAATTAATTTTTTCTCTGTATCTTTGTGGTTTCGTTTGGGGTTTATGGGGTTTGACTACTCAACCATTTAACGACTCAACTATTTAACTTTATTCGCCTGCAAGGCGAATAAAGTGCCGGAGGAGGGATTTGAACCCACAAGTCCTTTAAGGGACAACGGATTTTGAGTCCGCCGCGTCTGCCAGTTCCGCCACTCCGGCTTACTTTGAAAATATATGAAATGAGCCACATAAGTCAAGAGGTTTGATACAACCTATATAATTGTCACTGGTCTCTGGTCGTTGGTCGCTGGTCACCAGTCAAAAAACAAAAAGTAGAGTTTCTACATGTTCTACATGTGAATATTTTGGGTGGTGTTGGGGGGAAACGACATAATTTTTCCTTTTTCTCCGTGGTCTGTGTGTCTCCGTGTGAGAATATTTTTTTGGGATGGGGTGGTAGGGAGGCTTGACATGTGTGAATAAGGGATTAAAATTCAAGAAGAATGAAAGGTGAATTAAAAGATAAAGAGGGTATATCTTTAATATCTCACGAAATAAAAAATTCTATTTGTGGACTTAAAACAGGAATTAGTATGCTGCGAG
>CAZRYJ010000210.1:0-3063 GCA_964604245.1 uncultured bacterium
TGAATAAATATAATATTACGGTGGCCTACTTTCATTTGGCATCCAACCGTTAGGATTTAGTAAAAAACAAAAAAGTCATTCGTGCTATTTGTGCAATTTGTTGTTCCTCTTAGGTGTTGTGGGTTGGGTTTTAGACAAACAAAATAAAAAGGGTGGTGGGGTGTGGCTCCGTGCCTCCGTGTCTCTGTGTGATATTAATTTTTGGTGTTGTGGGGTAATCTTGTGATAATCTGTGTAATCTCGTGGTTTCTATTTAATCAAAACCATCTTCCTTATCTGCGCAAAATCATTCGCTTCGATTGTGTAGAAATAAATCCCGCCTGCAAGATTATCTGCATTAAAGTCGACGGAATAATATCCGGCTTCCTGCCTCTTATCGATAAGAACGGCAACTCTTTGTCCCGATACATTATATATATTTATACGAACCTGAGCCGCTTTTTTTAATCCGTACCGAATATGTGTGACCGGGTTAAACGGATTCGGAAAATTCTGTTCGAGAAAATAGTCTCTGGGAATTTCAGAGAATTCGGGTTCATCCAACCCCGCTACCTCGCCCTCGATCCGGATAGTAATACCGCCGGGAGTTATTGTTCCCGCCCAATCCAGTTTCAGATGAGCCAGGTCTCCATCTCCCGTGCGCGAATAATCCGTTTCGATTCCATCCACCTCAACCATATCTATCGCATCCAGTGAATCACTATATAAATCCCACACATAAATAGCCGAAACATCCATCGATTGATCCGGCGCGAAAACAATTAGCTGATTTTGATAAGAGTCACCATAAGTAGTATAGTTCACAGTAGCATACCCTTCGGGTGTGATGACGAGGGCGTCCTGCAATTCGTGATTTAACGAGTCGAAGAGTCTCGGTTCGAGCCATAATTCTTCTGAATATTTATTGTGATGATATCCTATCATATTATAGTAATTTCGCCATAGAACAGGTATACTGATATACTGATAATATCCGCTCGCGCTTGTAGCTATCCATGTCGGCGAGGAAACTTTCGAAGGAATACCGAGTTCCTGGTTAAACACACGATTTCGGTTGAGATAATTCCTGTCATACATATCTTTCTGCAGTGCCAGCCATATATCAGACCGGCATGTCTGCAAGGAATACCCTCCAAGATGTCCGACCAGATACGGCTGCCATTCTTCATAGGAACCGCCCGGCAGTCCCATACCTTGATTCAGAGGGTCATAATAATTTAAAATCGTAATATAAAGATAATTTAATTTTTGTTTCTCCCAGAAGGGCCCCATTTTTAAGAAGTTGGCAATCCACGGACCACCGAAAACGCCTTCACAATAATTCGCCACAGTATAAGTGTTATCCAGCCATCTGGCTTCGAAATTCGTCACTGCAGTATCAAGAGCATTCTGATAAAGGCTATCCAAATCTGTTTCCCCCATGATTCCTGCCAAATAACTCATAATCCGATATGCCACAATAGATAAACCCGTATTATACGGTTGTGACTGTAAGTCTCCCCCCATCGCATCATAGGAGCTCTGCGAACTTTCGAATGTATAGGGATAAGTCGAGCTGCCGTACAGACCGACCTGATTAAGAATGCGCTGCCCAGCATTTTTTACGTCATCCCAGAAAAAGGAAAGTTTGCCCATATCGGCAGTTGCGATAAATGCTTCATAAACGGAAATAATAAATCCGCAATTCAAATCAACCCACCTCTGTATATCCCGGTAATCGGAATGTTCCGTATCATCCCACTCTACATAATAAAAAAATGTTCCGAAATCGTGATGAATTTGACCCTTATAACTTGTGACATGCTGAGTTCGAGCCCACCATTCTAATTCCTGCCAGGCAAGCTGGGGATTAATCATTGTATATATTTGCCTTGTATGCCACATCTGGTCCATAGTTCCCTCCGGATACCACTGTCCCTCTGTGTGGCAATAACGGCCGTCCTGAAAATATACACTATTGTTGACCAGATTTACTGTCGAGTTAAGAGTCTGGTCGACGAGCCACTCCGGAAGATTTGAATTCCGCATACGGGTTACCAATTCTTCCGATTTATCCTTAAAAGTTTCAAAATTACCGAGGGCTGAAACAGCTACATCTTTAGCGTTGTCCCATATATTGGTATATTGATAGTGGTCTAACTCGTCAGGCTGATACCAGGATAGAACAAAACGCAAGTTCTGTGATTCATAGGAAGCTAAAGAAACTCTTAGCGCAAGGCGGTTTGTCACACCGGAAAGTAGATTGTCGCATAGCCCGCCGGTAAAAAACCCATCATCATTTCCGTAACTCAAATCACCCGTCCCATCAGGAAAGTCGCCGATAAGGCAGAGTTCAAGTGATGAACCATTTGCCGTAAATCCCGTATCCGCGATGGCTGTTGGTGCAACAGGTGTACTGATTTGAAAAGCCAGGGCGCACTCGACCGCGCTGCTTTCTAAATTCTCGATCGTAAACTCGAACATCGCACAGGGATACAGCATCATCGGAACGGAGTCGGGGTAATAGGGCATATAGGCAGTCATGTTCACAGAGACATCGTTCCACTCCCCAAAATTTACCCGGTGTAAGGGGAAAATCGCATCGTCATCCACCCTTCCGCCGTTCTGCCAGGCTTTTAACAAATCATCCGTTAGTACGGAATCTTCTCTCTGAATAAATAATTGAAATTGTGTTTCGGATAAGGTCTGATAATTTCCATCCCTTGTGGGGGTGCGAAAATTCGCGGCAAATGTTCCGCTGCTGGCAGCATACTTTAAAGCTCCTGTACCAATACCACCGAGAGGAATTCCGGTAGTTCCGTCCGTTTTTCCGAACAGGCAAACACTAATAAGTGAAAACATTATAGAAATTCTTTTTATTATATTCATAATACTTAATTATAACAAAGAACAGGGTAGAATGTCAAGGGGCGGTGCGTAGCACCGAGTTATTAGTCACTGGTTATTAGTCACTGGTCAAAAAAAACAAAAAATATTTTCGTGTTTTTTGTGGTTAAAAAAAATGTTTTTTTCTCTGTGTTCTCTGTGTCTCCGTGTGAGATTAATTTTGTGGTGTGTGTGGGG
>CAZRYJ010000211.1:0-3051 GCA_964604245.1 uncultured bacterium
AGCCAACCTTCGGTTGTTTCAATAGGAATGGGTCCCGCGCCAAGCTTTACGTTTTTCCACCAGTAATGGGTGGTGCTCATAACCAATCTATGTTTGCCCCAATATGTCATATCAGGACTCTGGCTCAGATAGATATCTCCAAAAGGAGTATGACCATTGTCGCTCGGTCGGTTAAGCAAAACAAAATTACCGTTTATCTTTCTCGGAAATAAAACTCCGTTACGGTTAAAAAGCACATAAGCATTTTCAAACTGGATAAAAGTTTTAAAATCCTTGGTTTTGGCAATTCCTATCGTTGGACCATTAAAGAAATTACACCAGGTAATGTAATATGTCCCTTCTATCTCAACCAGCCTCGGATCATAACCGTATAAAATTGGTTTTGCCGGAGAACCGTCCTCGTTTTGAAACGCAATTATTTTTTCTTCGATATCCCAATGAATTGCATCTTCACTCCTGCCCAGATGCAAATTGGGATATCCGTTCCTGTGATCAGCCCGAAAAACACCTGCGAATTCTCCTTTATATGGAATTACAGCACTGTTAAAAACCCTCAAGCCATTTAAAACATCCGTTCCAATCACAGGGTTCTTATCATATCTCCATACAATATCAGTACAACCCGCAGGTCTATCCTGCCACGGCATGTTTGGCAGCGGTTCACCAATAATTGTTTTTCCCATTCTTTACTCCTTTATATTTTTTTAGGCTGTCGTAGCAGTTGCTTCTCCGCTTTCTTTTCTTCTCTTTGTAAGGTCGGCTTCTACTTTTTGCATAGTCTTTTCATCTAATTTATAGAATGTAAGAGCAACAATAGCCAATCCGCCTGCAATCGCAGGAACGATACCGATTAACGCCCTTAATCCATTCATAACTCCCTGTGTAGGTACAACATTCGCCTGGAACCCAACGAGCGAAAGCAACATGGCGGCAAAGGCAGAGCCAATAGCCCAGCCAAATTTTTGCGACATTGTCGAAGCTGAGAACACCAGTCCGGTAGCTCTTCTTCCTGTTTTCCATTCCGAATGGTCGGCAGTATCGGCATACATCCCCCAGATTAAAGGTGTTAAAGGCGCACCGCTAAGAGAACCTATCATCTGGAGAACAAACATCATCATTACGTGCTGCGGCTTCAAGAATAAATACAAAGCCATTGTAATAATAGTAATCAAGAAAAGTGTCATAAAAGCCTTTTTCTTACCCAAGACTCTCGCGATCAATTTTGTGCTTAGCATCGCAAGAATCGATAAAGCCTGATTAATACCATTAAACCATGAAGTCAACGTCACAAAATCAAAAGTGCGAATTTTGCCAAAAAGATTAATATCCTGTGTTCCCACATAATATTTAAAGTAATGAGGCGTAATACTAATCCTGGTCGCGAAACACAATATCATTAACATTGTGGTAATCAATAAAATCACCCAGGGTTTATTCGCGAATAAATCTTTTAGATCTTGAGAGATAGGTGTTTTCTGTTTAGTTGGAGGATTCACTCTCTCTTTAGTAGAAATAAAAGCTATAAAAAAGAACACAACGGCAGAGGCTCCAAAAATCATCATGGTCCTTTGAAAACCGGACGCCAAATTTCCTCCGCCCAATTTTTTTGCCATAGGAAGGGCAAAGAAAGATACAATCGTTCCGGCAGCAAAGGCAAAAGCATATTTGAAAGACGCAACACTGGTTCTTTCTATCGGGTCGGAAGTAATAACACCCATTAATGCAGAATAAGGAATGTTGATAGCTGTGTATGCCATCATAAACAATATAAAAGTTATGTACGCATAAATTAATTTACCAGAAGGTCCAAAATCCGGGGTTGTAAAAGCCAGAACTGCTATTATTGCAAGAGGAATGGACATCCATATCAAATAAGGTCTGAATTTACCCCAGCGGGTTTCCGTACGGTCAGCTATAATACCCATCATCGGGTCGTTAATGCCATCCCATAACCTTGAAACCAATATCATGGTACCGGCAGCCGCGGCGGTTATACCGAATACATCGGTATAAAAGAATAACAAATAAGCTGTAATCATCTGCCAAAATAAGACAGAAGCCAGATCACCAAAAGCATAACCAGCTTTTTCCTTGATTGATAGCTCACGAATTTCCTTACTCATAAAAAACCTCCTTTCTTAATAAATATTAACCACAAGATTTCACAGATTAACACAAGATTACCCAACCTCCCCCAATATTTTTCATTTTTAAACTTTGATTTGTCATTTTCCATTTTGATATTTAATTTTTACATTTTAGTGGCTTTGCCACATTATGCCTCTTCAAGTTTATCGTACCAGTTAAATTTCAGGAAGACCGAAGTCACCAAGAGGATACCGATGCTTATATACATTCCTGTGAACTGTTTTATTATAAGATATATGGGAATCAGAACAAAAGTCATCTGCCAGACGGTACCCACAATTACGTTTACCATATCACGCGAAAAATCTTTATTTCTCTCAAACTTGGGATCTACTTTCTTGACCTTTTCATAAATAGGTCTCCACAATCCCCAGGGTCTTACTTTTTTATAGAAGTCCATCAAAACTTCATCCTTCTCAGGCTCTGTTAGCAACGTGCCTAAAATAGAGGCAGCAGTACTTATCAACAATACTATCGGAAAAAGAGCAAGATTTGTTTGAATGCCGAATAAAACATCCGGGTTACCGATAGCAAGCGGTAATATTATAGCAGCCGCCATACCGGAAATCATACCCCAGAAAAATCCATAACCGTTAAACCTCCACCAGTACCACTTAAGAATATTGGGCGCCACATATCCACCCCATAGCCCTGAAACAATCCACATCGTAATTTGATGAATCGATTTTCCAAGCATTCCGAAAACGAAACCCAGAATTATAAGTAAAAACGTACTCAAGTAACTTATCATCACGTATTTTTTTTCTGAAGCACCTTTATTTATATATCTTTTGTAAATATCATTAACAATATAAGAAGCACCGCAGTTAAGCGTTCCGTCGTACGTACTCATAAAAGCGGAAATAAGTCCCGCGAGTATCAACCCGGTAAGACCCACAGGTA
>CAZRYJ010000212.1:0-3019 GCA_964604245.1 uncultured bacterium
CAAATGCCGATTCAGTCAATACAGGAATTTTAGTGCTAGCATTAATTATGTGGTAGTTGGTGTTCGAAAAATCGTAAAGAATGGCTGCTCGCTCCGTACAATCTTCGAACTCTCCGCCTGACCTTCAAAAATTCAATATTCAAGACCTCCTAAAGAAAAAAACAACTCCATCCCCCCACCCATACGGCTTGCCCGCCGCCTCGCGTCGGGCTGCCGCATGGTCTTGCCCCTCGCTATCGCTCGGACGAAAGCCTTAGACTTGCTTGCAACAACAAGCGCAAGCCGTCTTACACCACCCCGGCAGTCACAGTCGGTCATATTTAAGCCCCTTCGGGTCTTCCGCAACGCCCTTTGCCTGCCCCGTTAGAAAGTTTACTTTTCAATGGGGTATGCCTGCCTTCTTTCCTTCTTATTCAATAAATGTTTTGGTTCTTTACAGTTAAAACAATTTTTGTACTTAGAAAAATCATTTTAAAAAGAATTCAATCTTTTTAGAAAAAAAGAAATTTTTTGATTAAATTAAATAAATCCAAAGCGGTTTTATCAAAAAGAAATTCAAAAAAAACACTTGACAAAATCGCACTCTATATTAATATATTATGATATTTTAATATATTATTTTAAGAAGGAGAGGAAGATGGAAAAATTTTTAAAAATTTTTGATGCTCTTTCGGACGAGACGAGGTTGAGGATTTTTCTTTTGCTTACACGGAATGAGCTGTGTGTTTGTGAATTGACGAATATTCTAAACATGAAACAACCGAGAATTTCTAATAGTTTAAGAATCTTAAAGGAGGCAGGGTTGGTTGAAAGTAAAAGAGAAGGACAGTGGATTATTTATTCTGTAAACCCAAAAACTGTTGAAAACGAGATAATTCAGAGTCTGAAAAAAGAGGTGAGACTGACTGCTTCTGATAGAAGAAAAATAGTTAAATGTAAAGGAGAGAGCATAAGGGAGAAGTGCAGAGTCGGATAAGGAAAGTATAAAAATGAAAGAAAAATACAAATTTTTATTGATTTTAGCAGTTTTTCTCACAATATATTTCATTCCTTTTGGGAATATCAAAATTCAGGCCGCGTTGCTCGAGGCTTTTTTGATGCTTCAAGAATACGCGAGAGAGCACGTTCTTCTCTGTCTTGTGCCCGCTTTTTTTATTGCCGGAGCAATTGCCAATTTTGTTAGCCAGCAGTCGGTCATAAAATATTTCGGTGCCAAAGCCAATAAAATTCTATCCTATTCGGTCGCTTCGGTTTCGGGAGCTATTCTTGCTGTTTGCTCCTGTACTGTTTTGCCTCTTTTTGCAGGTATTTACAAAAGAGGTGCCGGAATCGGACCAGCAACGGCTTTTCTCTATTCGGGTCCAGCGATTAACGTTCTCGCGATTATTCTGACCGCGCGGGTTCTAGGGGTACAGTTAGGTTTTGCCAGAGCTATCGGAGCAATTGTTTTTTCCATTGTTATAGGACTCTCTATGCATTTTATTTTTATTAAAGAAGAAAAAGAGAAAAACGATAATGAAGATTTTATCGTCGCGGAAGAGGGAAAAGAGGAAAGACCTTTATGGGAAACCGCTTTATATTTGGCCGTCATGGTAGGAATTCTTGTTTTTGTAAACTGGGGAAAAGACGAATCGATAAAAATTTGGCAGAGGATTTATGAAATAAAATGGTTTATCTCCGGATTTTTAATAGTCGTTTTAGCATTAATGCTTAGCCGTTGGTTTAATAGGCGAGAACTTAAGGAATGGACAGCTTCGAGCTGGGGTTTCGCGAAGCAGATTCTGCCCCTTCTTTTCGCGGGCGTACTTGTCGCGGGTTTTCTGCTTGGAAGACCGGGGCATCAGGCTCTTATTCCCGAGAAATGGGTAGCGAGTTTAGTGGGAGGAAACAGTCTGCGAGCCAATCTTTTCGCGTCGATTTCCGGAGCCTTAATGTACTTTGCTACACTGACGGAGGTTCCGATACTTCAGGGTTTGATTGGTTCGGGAATGGGTAAAGGTCCTGCCTTAGCGCTTCTGCTTTCGGGACCGGCTCTGAGTCTACCAAATATGCTTGTCATAAGAGGCATAATAGGTACGAAAAAGACACTCGTTTATATTTTGCTTGTTGTTTTCATGGCAACTTTAAGCGGAATGGTCTTTGGTAATTTTATTTAAAAAAGGAGAAGATAAAAAATGAAAATTGGAATTTTAGGAACAGGTTGTCCGAAATGTAAAAAACTAACGCAAAATGTCGAGGAAGCGGTGAAAGAACTGAACATAGATGCGGAAATCCTTAAAGTTACAAATATTAACGAAATAATGAATTATGGTGTTATGATGACACCAGCTCTTGCGGTTGACGGCGAGGTGAAGTCCGCAGGTAAAGTAGCCGGAAAAGAAGAAATAAAGAAAATTTTGCTTTCGGGAGTATAAAAAATGAACAAACTCTATAAATTTTTAATCGTTGGGATACTAATAATGGTAACGGCAACAGGATTAATTGTCGGCTGTGGAAATAGTGGAGAACAAAAAACAGTGCAACCGAATATCGCGAGGGAAGCTCACGCTGAGAAAGAGTCTGCTGAAGAAAAAACCGGAGTCGGAGAAGCGAAAGTAATCGCGTATTACTTTTATACGAATTACCGATGCCAATCATGTTATACGATAGAGAAATATACGCAAGGAGCGATAGAGGAAAATTTTGAGGACGAGCTGACTTCGGGAGAACTTGTTTTTAAGCCTGTAAATGTGGAAGAAAAAGAAAACGAACATTTCTTAGGCGATTATCAGCTCTATACAAAATCTGTGGTTTTGTCTTTGGTAAAAGATGGGGAAGAAATAAAATTTAAGAATTTGAAAAAAGTTTGGGAATTACTGAGAAATAAAGACGAGTTTTATAAATATATTAAAGAAGAGACTAAAGGGTTCCTCGACGAAATAAATCAAGAGAAAGAACAGTGATTGCTTTTCTTTCAGCTTTGTGGTTAGGGATACTTACTTCAATAAGTCCCTGCCCTTTAGCTACAAATATTGCGGCT
>CAZRYJ010000213.1:0-3008 GCA_964604245.1 uncultured bacterium
AATAACTTCTTACGTAATATTTTAATCATATTTCAACCCCCTCTAAAATGTTAACTAAAGATAGTAAATGCTTTTCCCGTGTCAAGGGCAAAATCAATCTCCCCGAAGGAAGATTGTACGAAAAATCGACTATCGATGAATCACCGGGCAGGAGACTATCTATTACACCTTCCCAGAGAACAAGAGTATCCAGCATGAATTTTGTATCAAATAATCCTGCTTTCTCGGTACCTATATTTTTAATAACGGTTTTAACATTAAAATCTTCTCCAAAGGTAGGTGTTTGTGGTTCTGTCAAAATTGAGGAAATAATAAGATTTGGTTTAATTGAAGAGAGAGCAAGAATAGCAAGAGCGGTTTCATACGCGTTATCATTCCACGAGCCGCTACTATCCTGGGAAGCAATTAAAAAGGCTTTTGCTTTGTTTAAACTTTCACTATACTCTATACCCTCTAAACTATTACCCTCTTTATCATTTTACCAACACCACCTTCCGGCTTTCCTCATTTCCCTTAATACCTATAAAATATATACCCGATGAAATTTCTTTATCACCAAAGCTAAGATGCGTTTCCGGTTTCACGTTTTCATATTCCTTTAACACTCTTCCGGTAACATCCCGAACGATTACAGTGCCTGAAATATTTCCTTTATATGTAAAATTTATAGAATTAACCGCGATATTCGAAGGAATAACAAGATAACCGGCTACATCTACTAAAGGTTCTGAAATCCATGAACCATTTGTATCAGGAGTTGTATCTGTATCCGGCTGCGGATTTATAAGAGCTTGAACTGCTACTGATGAACCGCCAAAAAGATAAAGCCCATCACAGCTATCGCCTAAACCCTCTACGCTAATCCCATCAGAATACATTTCACCTTTTAATAATGGGTAATATGAATTCCAGCAATTATTACTATAATCATAATATAAAACACTATCACTGTAACTACTTCCACCCATCAAGTAAAAAACCCCCTGGTAAACAGCACTGCTGGCAACGGCAACGTCATAAGGTAGATGAGTAAATAATGTAGTATCTAAAGTCCATGTATCATTAACAGGATCATAAAACATAGTCGAAGAGGTTGCATAGTTAGGAATCCAGTACCCTCCCGCCAAATAAATTGTATCATTTTTCACCCACCGTACCGCATGGCTCCCATGCCATGGCGGCATATCTGCTTTTCTTATCCACCCGCTACCCGGTTCATACTCCCAGGTAGCTCTTAACAAAACATCCCTGTCATGATTATATCCACCTATTTTATATAATTTTCCATTTACAGCGGCACACGCGTAATAAGCTACGGAATCTCCTGTACCGGCTGAAACTGTCCAGTTGTTTCCCGATATCGAATATTTATAAAGTGAATCTTTAGGGTCCCAGATAGAAGCGCTATACCCACCGGGAACGTATATAGTATCTCCGAGTATACATGCATCTATAGCGTAAAGCCGATAAGGTAAACTAGCACCGCGAGACCAGTTCCCATTCACTGGATTATAAATGAATAAAGAATCCGATGTCCAGTTAGGTCCTTCACCACCAATTACATACACATAAGCCCCATCGAATACAACCGCTTGCCTATTAACTCTTAAAGGCATCTCCGTTACAATTCTCCATGGGCTGACTCTACCTGAGGTCACAAATCTATCGTTTAAAAAATCAATATCATAAGGGAATGAAGTGTTTATCCGGCACTCATAATCCGCATATTCATTAAATACAACCGAACCAAAGTTTACATCGAGAGAATCTCCTGCAGAAATAAAAACATCTGATGAATCTTTCGAGAAAACAGGACTTCCCTCCAGTGTAATTTCAGAATGAAGATTAACCGTATAACCACTTATACCTTCATTTTTAAATCTCGCGATTACCTCATACGGAACATTTGTATCGCAGTAAGGCGGAGGCATCAGTATTGAATCGGTTTTAAAATCTATTTGCGCTAAAATAAGAGTTCCCAGTGTGTCGTCTATAGCAGTTGAATCCGAAGTTGTCGAAGAACTGAGATAGTTACAGCTATCCGCGACTGTCATTGTCCAGTTTCCAAAATTAATTCCAATTGAACTATCCGGCAATAATGTGATATTATTACTGTCGGCACTAAAATAAACCGGACTTCCCGAGGCGCTAACAATCTCAGTATGAGCAGAGAATGTCATTGCAGAATCACCAATATTTCTAAATGTCGAGGAAACCGCATAAGCGGTATCCAATTTCACAAGAGAAGGCGGAGAGTTCAAAGATACGACCCCGATATCGTGAACCCCACCGTAATCCAGATGCCCCTTTACTGATACATTATCGATTCCTACCGCAATACCATTTTGGGAGTGATCTAAATACCTCCACATAAATTGAATGCTATCGGCAATGCCTATCCAGAAGGACACAGTATCCCAATTTGCCAAATAATGTTCATACTCGATTAATTTTGTCCACCCCTTCCACTCTCCCAGTTCAAATATCTTATAGTATAGCCTGAAGCTATCGTTAAGGTACCCTGGGTCCCAATAACCTAACGAGTATATTAGCTTAATTGAATCGAATGAAGTGGTAAAAAATTTAGGAGTTATCAGGTCTTCTCCAGGTAAAGATACATAACCATGAATCCAATCTTCGTAAAAAGCGTACGCTGTACCTGAATCAGGCGGCGCGGTTCCATCCTCAAAGGCTTCCGTAATACCAACCTCCCAAGAACCATCCCCATTTCCATCGACAACAGTCCAATCCGGAGGCATAGAACCCGATTCAAAATCCTCAAACAATAACTGCTGCCACATCGTCCTTTCCTTTGAGCTTGCTTCAGAAGTCAAGTTATCCGCGAGAAGATAAATAGAATAAACTAAAACAAAAATCAAAAATATTTTTGTTACTTTTTTATACATAAATCTCTCCCGCTAAAGATTGAAGATTTCAATAGCACGCAGATTGACTCAGATATACGCAGATTAAAACTCATCCCCACTCCTTTTTTGTTTTTTAAACAA
>CAZRYJ010000214.1:0-3003 GCA_964604245.1 uncultured bacterium
AAAGATAAATATAATCGTATAATCAGAATAGAAGACAAATGGGGCAATACAATAGAAACCGAATATAAAGATTCAATCATTAAAAATTACAAACCGAATGAAAATAAACTAAATGTATATGCCTTTAAAAAAATCGGATTCCGTAAAATGATAGATGGCTTCTTCAGCTATATGGATTTTTCTGATCTGGATTTCCCCAACACCGGTTGGACACTACAGGGAAACCCATCCGGCAAATTGAGCACTGAAATAAGCACAGCACAAGCACCGGAACTCGAAGAACGATTGGAATGGGCGAATGAAAACAAAAAACAAATAGAAAACCTTGATAAGCAATTCAAAGGGAAAGCTCCCATATCCGAACTTGTCGATCTGGCAATGTATTATCAAGCAATCCAAAAAGCCATTAATGGGCATGAACTAACAGAAGAAAACCCCTGGGCTCTCGAGCATTGTTTATTGATTCAAGAAGCATGGCAATCACTCCTGTGTGAAACAGAAACCGGGACAATGAGAGAAAATTATGTTCTAAATGAACTTTACTCGGAACTTTCCGGGGCAGCTGAAAACACTAGTTCCATTAGTATCGAATCTACATCCACCACAAAAAGCGGTACTGATTCGAATAAGAAAAAAAGGAATAAAAAAAGTAAAGACGGAAAGGATAATAAAGACGGATCCGATTCACCTAATTCGGCTCCTGCAAGTAACGGAAAACAGCTGAATGGCAATTCGGATAGACCAGTTCTTTGTTCCGATCTTGAGGATGCCATTAAGAAACTGGAGCGAGAAATAAAAAGGCAGGAATTGTTCCTTCAAGTTGTCGAAAAACATCCTGAAGCTATTGGAATATCAGAAAATGGAGCTGACTGGCGAAATCTTATAGATATCTTGTTCAATATTGCTGCCGGAAAGAAAGGTCTGGGACCGGTTAATACTAAACCTTTTACATTTATAACAAAACCGTCTGGCGAAATCGTGTTTATTACACCTCCCGACGGAAACGGAAACAGATATGAACTTACATTGATGGATAAAAACGGAAATGAAATGCCTAAAAATATAGATCTGGCAAAGAGATTCCTTCGGGATGCTTATGGCAATCCATATTTAGGTGATATTATGTTTGACATATTTTACAACTATCATGAAAAGTCTCATCTCGAAGACCAAAAGGCAGGCAAAAATAAAGACACTCCTTCTGCCGCTGCAGCGGCAGAAATTAAAGCTTTCAAAAAAGCCATAGAAGCTAAAGAGAAAGCTTTAAAAGATATGAAAGAACGCCTAAAAAATAAAGATTGCATAAAATGAGTTATCTTAGCGTGTATATCTGGGATCATAGAATATAGAGGGACCTGGTCTTGAATTTTGAATCCCTGGGATCCGCTGGATCAGTGAACTAGTATATTGGTTGATTAGTTAATTAGTAATAAAAAATTGCTGGCAGCTGACAGCCGACCACTGCCGGCCAATTGCTTTCTTTTTTCAACCTCCACACAAAAATAGGAAGTTTTATGATTTTCCTACCATGCATATAAAACAAACATAATACACAAGACAAGTGTTAGCCATTTGGAAGGACGTATCGGAAGCCGAGCGGCCACGGTCTCTTAAAATGGCAACATTACGGTTAACCCTTGATATTCATAAAACACCGTAATTGTTTGCCCATTAAAAGCTCCATAAAAAAAATCATAAAACTTCATATCAAGACTCCTTGACTATTTTACCCATCCTTATAAATTAAAACCGATATGCGCTTAAAGGAAATTAGATTATCAGGATTCAAATCCTTCCCAAAGAAAACCTCATTTGATTTAAAAGAAGGTATTACCTCGTTCGTCGGTCCTAACGGCTGCGGAAAGAGCAACATAATAGATGCTATAAAATGGACACTCGGAGAAATGAGTGCCAAATCTCTGCGAGCGGAAGGAATGGAAGACCTTATCTTTACGGGCACAGAAACACGTCCGCCCGTAGGGATGGCAGAGGTTGTCCTGATATTCGAAAATAACGGCGGCATACCGACAGATTACGATGAAGTAGAAATAAAAAGACGATTTTTTCGCTCGGGAGAGGGAGAATTCCTTATCAACAATACTCCCTGCCGTCTTCGCGACATCCAGAACCTGTTCGCGAATACCGGTTTAAAATCAGCTATCTTAAACCAGGGATTGGTCGAAGATTTTCTTATCTCTGATTCGGAACTTAGAAGAGAAATTTTCGAATCTATATCAGGAATAAAAAGATACAGAGGCGATAGAAAAGAAGCGCAAAACAAACTAAACTCCGTATCCAACTCTCTTGAAAAAGTGGAAATCATCCTGAACGAAAAGAGAAGTATTGCCCGTTCCCTTAAGAACGAAGCAAACAGAGCAAAAAGATATCATACATTCAAAGAAGAATTAAAAATAAAATCAATTATTGTAGCCAAACACCGTTTATTTGAAATAGAAAACACATTAAAAGAAAGAGAAAACAAAATTAGCGAACAGAGTAAAAAAATCAATGAGACCCAAAGAACAGTAAGCAAATGGGAAAGCGAAATAAAAATAGGCGAAGATGAACTAAAAGAGAAAAGAGAGGAATACCGGCAAAGAGGAAACGAAATACAGGACATTCAGGAAAATACATCGAACTTAAGAGAAAAGAAAGCGGGTAATACCGGTGAACTCAAACATATAGATAACTTCACAAAAGACCTGCCGAAAGATCTTTCTGCTATTATAGACGAATTGCAGAAAGAAATGGATAATATAGAAAAAACAGAAGAAAAGTTGAACTCAGAAATACTAACTTCCAAAGAAAAAATAGAGGAAATCGAAAAGGAATATTCGCATGTAACCTCTGCAATCGAAACATTAAAAGAAAAAGATCTCTCTCTGACCGTAAAAAAAGAAGAACAGAACCTACGCATGCTTTCTCTTAAAAAAAGCCGGGAAGAATATAAAAAAGAAATCGATAAAGAAAATTCAAAAATAAAGGATTTGAATTCAACAACAA
>CAZRYJ010000215.1:0-2986 GCA_964604245.1 uncultured bacterium
CCGAAAAGATGAAGGTTTTGAGAAGAAAAAAATTGTTTTTCTGTAGGAGGATATAGATGAACTATGAAGCTTTTTACGGATTGGATAAAGAACCTTTCCGTGATATCCCCGATCCCGATTTCTTTTATAGTGGCCCTGAACACACCCGGGCTCTTGTCAAATTATTACATGTTGTAAAAAAAAGTAGAGCACTGGGATTGTTAACCGGAAACATTGGATGCGGTAAGACAACTATTATTAGAAAGATTTTTGCGGATCTTGATGAAGAGGAGGAATATTCCGGTAGTCTTATGACACTTACTCAGCCGGATTTCTCCGCTATCTGGTTTAATAAAAAGTTAGGAGAATTGCTTGGACTGAAACTTGACTCTAAAGGACGAACAGAGATGAAATTGGAGCTCATAGGTGCGCTCGAACGTAGACATAAAGCTAATAAGAAGACGGTAATTCTTATTGATGAAGCCAACAATATTACAAATCCGGAAGTAATTGAAGAAATAAGAGGGTTTTTAAATTTAGAGCTTGAAGGGTACCGTTTGGTAACAATTATTCTGAGCGGGATGGGAGACATGTATGAAAGGATAAAAGATAATGTTTCTTTCAGACAGAGGGTCTCGACCATTGTTAGTCTTCCGCCTCTTACGCTTAGTTCGACCGGAGAATACATAAATTATAGATCGGAACAAGCGGGTGCTACCGGGAGAATATTTAGCGACGAAGCGCATAAACTAATATATGATTTTACTTCAGGAATTCCGCGATTAATTAATGTTGTTTGCGATAATGCTCTTTTAGAAGGAGCCCTGCTAAAAAAGAAGATTATAGAAGAGTCAATAATCAAGAGAGTAGGGGAAGAACTTATGCTTAATAAGTATAAGTAAAAAGGGAAATGTTAAAGGATAATAAAGTAGCCGCTTTAAAGAATGAAGCGAATAAAGCAAAAATCCAGGGAGATATCAGAAAAGCAATTGAGTGTTTTGAAAGGGTTTACGATTTAGATCCGGATGATCCAAATAATGCGAAGGAACTAGGCAGTCTTTATAGTAAGTCAGGTAATAAGAAAAAAGCAGTAGAATTCTACTGGAAATCTCTGGAGAAGTATAGAGAGGCGGAGTATTATCAGAATGCTACGGCTATAGCTCAGATGTTACTTAGATTTGGAGAAGATGAGTTACTTGTTAAGCATGAACTTGCTTTTTTATACGAAAAGCAGGGCTTGGTAGGAGACGCCGTATCATCGTACGAAGAGTTGGCTGAATTATACAAGAGAGAGGGTGATATTGAGGGTGTCCTTGAAAACCTTAAAAAAATTGTTAATATCACGCCTAAAAAATTAGGGATTCGTCTCAAATTAGCAGAAATTTACGAAAATCAGAGTAAGCATGATGCGGCACTTTCCGAGTTAGAAGAAATAAAAGGTATATTTAAAGAACAAGGAAGGGTTGAGGAGGTTGAAGAGATAGAATCCCGGATCAAAACTTTAGCTTCCAAGGTGGGTGGTATGCCTAAGAAGACGCAAGAGAAAG
Source organism: uncultured bacterium (assembly GCA_964604245.1). Classification (GTDB taxonomy): domain Bacteria; phylum Hydrothermota; class UBA3072; order UBA3072; family UBA3072; genus JAFGHJ01. Next base: position 1,527 of record CAZRYJ010000215.1, read on the forward strand.
CAGAAAAAATCCCCCAAGTAGAGAAAGTTAAGGAAGAGAAAGTTCCGAAGGAGATGATTATAGAATTCGAACAGGAAGGGATTGGTCTGGTTGAAGCGGTTGAGGAAGCAATTGAGCAAGCCGAGGTAGAAGAGGCGCCCACAGGGGAATCTCTTTTCGAAAGCACTGAAGAATTATTCGATATGGAAGAAGAGAAAGAAGAGACGGAACTGCAGGAGACGGATATTGTTGAAAGAATAGAGGATACAAAAAAAGAAGATATAGAATTAGCTGTTTCGGGTTGGGAAGATTGGATTAATCTTGCAGAGCTTTATGACTCTGTAGGTTCGACCGATGAATCATTGGAATATTATAATAAGGCTGCGGAAGCTAATTTTAACAAAAAAAATTATGATGAATCTTATACGATATATCGTAAAATAACAGAGTTAGACTCTTTGAGTATAATCTCCCGTCAGAAGATGATTCAGAACGCTTTAAAATTAAATAGCAAGGAAAAAGCGGTCGAATCGTATTTTTCTCTTTATGAGTGTTTGGAGAGAAAGAAAGCGCATGCTGAGTCTAAAAAGATTCTGGACAAAATTGAAAAGATTGACCCGAATTCTGCTGTTCTTGATGAAATTCGAGGGAAGAAGAAAAAGACTGCTAAAGTAAAAGAAACTAAGGCGGCGGCTAGTCTCGATTTTGAAGAGTTGTTCGAGGCGGAAGTTAGCGAGATGGTAAGCTTAAAGGAAGAACCCACCATGAAAGCTCCGTCACTTGATACTCTGTTGGCAGAATTCAAAAAGAAAGCAAGAGAGGAATTAGAAATTACGGATTATGCTGCGCATTTTAATCTTGGAATTACGTACAGGGAAATGGACCTTATTGAAGAAGCAATAGACGAATTTAAGAAAGCAATGAAAGCGGAGTCCTGGAGGTTGAAATCGCTTGAAATGTTAGGGCTCTGTCATGAGTTGATGGATGAAAAGAAACGAGCGGAAGATATTTATAAGATGGTTATAAGCAATAAGAATTTCCGAGAGGACGAAAAAACAGCGTTTTTCTATCATCTTGGAAATTTGTATGTTCGACAGGGTACGTATCCGGATGCGCTTGAGCAATATAAAGAGATAGTTAAAATAGATCAGGATTTCGCTGATGTGAAAAAGAAAATCGAACTGCTAAGCAAAAAAATGTCCGGACAGGACGTGGAAGAAGAAATTTCATTCCATTTTGGAGAAGCACTTTCCGAAGAGGGCGCTGATCTATGGGATTCTGTGTTAACCGGAGGAGAAAAAGCAAAGGAAGAAAAAGAGGGTAAATCAACTGAGAAACGAAGAGGCAAGATTTCTTATATCTAATCCCATCACAACCCCAATTTTTAACCACAAGATTGCACAGATTTACACAAGATTTTTTATTTTGTTTTTACTGAAACCTAAAACCGAAGACTTAAAATCTAATATTACCGCAAAGGC
>CAZRYJ010000216.1:0-2975 GCA_964604245.1 uncultured bacterium
TCTAATTAAGGAATTCGAAAAAAGTGGAGAACCTCAAGTTTATTTTTCCCTCATCAACTCGACAGAGTTCTTCCTTGAATTTAAAATTCTAATAGTGACTAAAAACGAAGATGCGGAAAGGAAAAACCGGAGAATAGTTACCGGCTTCAATAGAATAGCGGGGCTAACACTTCTCTCGACACATCAACCGAGAGAACGGGGAAAAGCCAGTCTACTAATATTTGATATAAAAGCCGCACTTGATGAATTCGAAGCCCTTTCGGAATTATATCAAAAAACCAAAAAAGTTCTTATAGGAGAACTGGGTAAAATCCGTGATTTTGATGAAGGAATGAGAGAAATGGATTCCGAGAAAATCAGAACGGTCATAAAAAATTTCCCCAATATACCCGAAACACAAATAACGAAACTATACTATTCTTTGGAAGATTTCTGGCGAATAAGCACTCCCAGCTCCGATATCACAAGAATTCTAAAAACAATACACAAATTACTAAACAAACACAAAAAGGGTAAAACCTTACATAAAGATTTAGCGGTAGAAAACGGCACTATAATTATATTTCTCGCACCCAAAGAAAAAATCCTCTCGGGAAACCTACTTAAGTTCTGCAGCAAGTTCAAAATAACTCTCTCAAGAATAGAAATGACAGAAACAGATATCCTGATAGCTCTTATATCAAAAGAAGACAAACCCATCCAAAACAATCAAATCGAAGAAATCGTCTCTAAAGTAATACGCTAAATTGTTTTTATTTTTCCTTTTTCTTTCTGGAGTCCTATCCATACTTACACAAAACATACTAATTCGTGAAATCTATATGATATTTCACGGCAATGAGCTAACGTACGGTTTGGTTATATCTTTCTGGCTTTTTGGTGCCGGAATAGGTTCATTCTGGGGTAGAAAATTCAGTGAAGAGAAACTATACTTACCTTTTTTAATTCTTGCCTTATATTTTCCCGTTTCAATATATTTACTTCGCTTCTTACCCGGACTTTTAGGTTATAAAGTAGGAGAGGTCTTTACCTTTTCTCTCCTACTTGCGGAAACCGCTTTTCTTCTCTTCCCGATCTACTTAAATTTCGGAATTATCTTCGCGCTCGGACAGAAAAAGTTTTCAAATCTATCAGAAAACGTCCTAAAAGGCATAACAAGACCATATATTTTTGATTCCGTTGGAGATCTTATAGGTGGAATTTTCTTTTCATATATATTCGTCTCCTTTCTTTCTCCCTCAAAAAATCTTTTTTTAGTAAGCATTCTTTTTCTTTTACCGGTAGCAATTCTAAAAGGTAAAAAATTTATACCTTTAATTTTAATTTTTCTTGTTATTTTTCTGTTTTCCGACTTTACGAATTCAATGAAAAAAACATATGAAAAACTATACTCAGGTTTTAAGGTTGAGTATATTACAGAAACCAAATACGGAAGATACATGGAAATAAGAAAAGATAACCTGAATTCCCTTTTCTCAAACGGAATCCTGTCATACACTTACCCCGACATAACAACCTCAGAATACATCCACTTACCTCTGCTGCTTTCTTCCGGAAAAGAAAAGCAAATCCTTTACCTGGGACTGGCAGGACCGGACGAAATAAAGGAACTTTCGAAATATAAAAACTTTACAGTAGTTCATCCTGATGCCAGATTCCAGAAAATATTAGAAAAACACATCGATAACAAAACGCTAAAAAACATAAATTTTATAGCTTCCGACCCCAGACTTTTTCTAAAAAAGACCAACAAAAAATTTGATGCAATATTTCTGGGAATAGGAGACCCACTTTCAATATCAAGTAATCGCTTTTACACTCTTGAATTCTGCAAACTTCTTTCAGAAAAAACAAACAATGAAGGCATAGTTACCTTTTCTATTTCCTCCGGGGAAAACTACTTAAACAAAACTACACTCGATTACAACTCGCTTATCTTTTGGACCTATAGGTCTAAATTCTCTCATTATTTTGTTATACCGGGTTATAATTCAAGATATCTTTTTTCAAACACTCCTATTGTTTACGAAGAAAAAAGAATAAAAGAAGAATTAAAAAACCTGAATCTTCAATATCTGGACGAATACATTATAAGCTCTTCACTACCTGTTTTTAGAATTAAAGAATTCGAAAAACGGTTAAGCAATAATTTTATAGGATTCAATACAGATAAAAAACCCAGAGCTTTTCTACTTTCCCTACTCCATTATCTGGAGAAATACAGCAGGGCAGCCGGATTTATGAAATTCATTTTTAAAGCTCCGTTTTTCCTTATACTCTTATTTCTCCCTCTCCCGATTATATTCAGAAAAACAGGATTTCAGGTCTCTCTCATTGGTGCTATTGCCATTGCTATTTCCTACTCCTGTATATTGAGTCTTCAAATTATATATGGAAATGTATATCACCTCGTTGGCCTGGTAACCGGACTATTTATGTTCGGAGTGGGAATAGGAACTTTTCTATCGGAAAAAATAAAACTACAGGAAAAATTAAAAATACCTTTTATAATACTGGCAATATTGTCATTCTTTTTATACCTGATAGTCGAGATGGAAAGTCCCATTTTTTTCGTGTTCCTTTTTATACCTTTCATAAGCTTCAGTTGCGGAACGGCAATCGGGTGGACATACACAAACGCGGGAACTATACTTAAAGATAAAGAAGGGAAGGATGACACAGCTCCTTGTGTTTACGCACTTGATCTTATAGGTGGAGGCATAGGAGCACTACTTTTTTCCTTCCTTTTATTACCTGCCTTTGGAATAATACCAACAATTCTACTGCTCGTGGGAATATGCCTCCTGGGGTATCTCTTCGCATAACCTCCTCACCCACCAAAAAAGTTACCACAGAGAACACAGAGAAGAAGTAAACGCACAGAGAACACAGAGATTTTATTGTTTTGTTTTTGCTAAACCCTAACGGTTGGATGCCAAATGAAAGTAGGCCACCCGGGTCTTGCTTTTTATGGC
>CAZRYJ010000217.1:0-2953 GCA_964604245.1 uncultured bacterium
ATTATTCTATAAGAGGATTTCCGCGAGGTCTGGATGTTTTCAGTGTTTTCGGCAGCACCAGAGCGGAGAAACACATCAAAGACTATACTGACGATGAATACCCAAAATACTATGACCAGCTAAAAAATCTTAGAACGGAGTTTTCTAATCTTACAGAAAAGGATTGGAATCGCAATCTTTACTGGTCCTGGTTATACGCGCTTAAAACTTTGACCCAAGAAAGAGGAAAGGGTTACCAGACATATCAGCAAACAGATGCCTGGCTCGACAGACAATTAAACACCGGCCTTGCTTCCTGGGCGGCGCTACGTCACAATACTATCCTCTACGCGAAACAAAGCTATACACCCGTTCACGTAGGAATCACTTCTTACAATCCGTCTCCCACACCTCCCCCACCCCCAAAAGGACTACTCGAACCATTACCGGAATTCTACAAAAACATATTAACCACTTCAAAAATGGCTTATGCGGGATTAAAAGATTTAAACGCTCTTACACCATCATCAGAAAAGAGGTTATCATATTTAATCAGTCTGTTGGAAAAACTCTACCAGATATGCAAGAAACAAGTTGAAAACAAGACTCTGGGCAAAGAAGATAATCTTTTTCTGGGAAGTTTTGCCGAAAAATTAAAGAGCGCCATAGGAGATATAACCGATGCGGGCTTGAAAACCACTATAGTCGCGGATGTTCATACCGATATAAATACAAAAAAATGTCTTGAAGAAGCATCCGGCTATTTAGACTGCCTTGTTGTCGCTTACAAAAGACCCGCAGGAGATATAGTGCTTGCCGTAGGACCGATTCTCTCCTATTATGAATTTAAACACCCTATGAACGACCGCCTTACCGATGAGAAATGGAGAGAAATACTTGCCGGCGGGAAAACACCTGAAAGACCGGGGTGGATCAAAAGTTTTCACGGTAATTAAAAATAGATAATTACCCGCAAAGATCCGAGAATAAGGAGTCTATAGATCCGTCTTGATTTCTATCTACAAATAATTATATTCACTACTGATAATAGGATTTATTGAGTTTGTAGAGTTCGTTGGGTTTGTTGGGTTCGGGTTTAAATAAACAAAATAAAAAAAATGGTGTGTGGGGTAACTCTGTGTACTCTGTGGTTAAATAATTTGAGGAGGTGTTCTGTGGGCTCTGTGGTTTAAATGTTTTAAAAATTATAAAAGGAGAAATATGTTTGGTTTAAAATTAAAAATGTTTTTACTTGTCGCCGCCCTATTCGGTATCGTTTACGCGATCGTTACCATGATAGGCACAGCCATGGGAATGACTAATTTCTACTTTTATCTTGCACTGGCATTCTTTTTTATGCTGATTCAATATCTTATTGGTCCTAAAATCGTAGAATGGTCAATGAGAGTTAAATATATAGGCGAAACAGAATATCCCCAGTTACATCAAATGATAGAAGAATTAGCAAGAAGCGCCGGAATACCAAAACCGAAAGTGGGTATCTCGCAAGTGAATCTCCCAAATGCGTTTGCCTTCGGAAGAAGCCGAAGAGACGGAAGAGTGTGCGTAACTCAGGGTATATTAAATTTATTAGATAGAAATGAACTTAAAGCAGTACTCGGACATGAAATAACACACATAGTAAACAGAGATGTGTTGACTATAACTTTACTTTCCGTAATACCCATGCTCATGTATAGAATCGCGTGGCATTTCCTTTTCTTTGGTAGCGTGGGACGAAGAAGAGGAGAAGGAGCAGCCTACACGGCACTTATCGGTCTTTCGGCTTTGGTGTTTTATTTCATAACAAATCTCCTCGTTCTCTATGCCTCAAGAATACGGGAATACTTCGCGGACAGGGGTTCTGTTGACCTGGGAAATCAACCTTCCGCACTCGCTTCAGCTCTTTATAAACTTGTTTATGGTTCGGCTAAAACAAGCAAACAGGCGATAAAAGACGTCGAAGGATTAAAAGCCTTTTTCGTTAATGACCCTTCAAGGGCAAGTAAAGAACTAAGAGAACTCGCAGCGATAGATCTGGACAGAAGCGGAACAATAGACCCGGACGAACTCCAACAGTTATCTTCAAAAAAGATAGAACTAACCTTTTCCGATAGACTGCTCGAGACGCTAAGCACCCATCCCAATATGCTAAAAAGAATACAAAAACTTTCGGAATATGGGCAGTAAAACCGCAGAGACGCAGATGAACGCAGATAAAAAAAAGGATTTTAATTTGTTGTTTTTACTAAACCCCACCACCAAAATCCTAAATTCAAGACTGCGTGTCTTCTTTGCCTAAACAGTTATGATATTACTTTTTGTTTTCTTTATTTCTGCTACAAAAAATGTAAGTAAAGATTATACGTTTTTGCGAAAAAGAATGGTAGAAGAACAAATAGTAGCAAGAGGAATAAGCGATTCTCTTGTTATAGACGCTATGGTAACTGTCAAAAGACACTTTTTCATCCCCGCAAATCTAATGCAATTCGCATACAATGATAACCCTCTACCAATAGGTCACAGGCAGACTATTTCTCAGCCATATATCGTGGCAATCATGACGGAACTTCTTGAAGTAAAGAAGACCCATAGGGTCCTCGAAGTAGGAACCGGTTCGGGATATCAGGCAGCGATACTCTCACTTCTTGCGGATTCGATTTTTACAATCGAAATAATTCCCGAACTTGCCCATTCGGCAAAAGAAAGACTCAAAGTACTTGGATATGAGAATGTGATTGTTAAAGCCGGAGATGGCTACAAAGGATGGAAAGAACATGCTCCTTTTGACGGAATCATCGTAACCTGCGCTCCGGAAGAAATACCCCCCTTACTTTTGGAGCAACTCTCTATCGGAGGAAGAATGGTAATCCCGGTAGGTTCTTATTATCAGGAATTAATTCTTATAACAAAAGATTCCTCGGGAATATCAAAAAAAAGTATAATACCGGTAAGATTTGTACCAATGATAAAA
>CAZRYJ010000218.1:0-2921 GCA_964604245.1 uncultured bacterium
ACAGAAATATGTATATTTGTATAATAAAAGTAGCTTTCGGCTGAGAGCCTAAAAAGGGAGGTTTAAATGTTTAATCGTAAAATATCTTTTTTATTGGTTTTATCTTTTTGTTTCTTACTCGGAATGGCGACAAGGAAGGAAGTCGAGAATGTTAGGGAGGTAGCGGAAGCTACTGAGGTTGGTGGGCTAAAAATTGAGTTGGTTCAAAAGATAGAGTCGGTATCTGATTATTTGATTTCTAAAGATGGAAAGATATTGCTTTACACTCCTAAAACAACAGGTCAAACCAGAGTTTCAGATGTAAGGATGTTAAATATTGCGGAAGATACAAAGACCAAAGTTTTATCTTTCAAGAAAACAAGGAGTACTGTAGATATTGATCCTGAAGTTCTAAACGCTTCATGGACAGAATTGTTTGAGGATAAAATTATATACAGAGACAGAAGTGCTTCGGGTAATGTTATAACAAGAAACTTAGATGGAACCATATTGTCAAAGATACCGTGTTATTATGTAGTTTGGGATCCGGTAATCTCACCTAGGGGAAAATATGTTGTTGTTGTTCCAAGTTATGATGCTGACTACCCCTCTTTAAAGGTATATGAAACGGAGACAGGAGAAAAGTTATGGGAGAAATTTACTCCTCCTGATATAGATAAATGGCATGAAGAAACAGGACAAAATTACAATCAATTTTATGTTGGGGCTTCCTTTATCAGCGATGATTCGTTGGTGGTTTGTTATAATGGAGAAATATATTTGTTTAATACAAAAACAGGTAATAATTACTGGAAGAAGGAAATCATTGAGGATAAAAATGCAAAATTTTCAACGTTTTGGGTAGAAGAAATATATCTTAAATGTTCAAATGAAGGTGATATTATATTTTCTTTTCCCGGTATGCAAAATGAGAATGAAGAATCGGGTTATGTATACTCTATAACAAATAAGGGAAATTTACGTTGGAAAAGAGAGAGGGAAGGTTTTTTAGATGCTATACCTAGAGTTTCTCCTTTTGGTAAGTATGTTCTTTTTGGTCTCGGAGAAGTTGGTCTTTTGGACAACAAAAAGGGAGAATTAGTTTGGAAATTTGAAGGGGATTTGTTAGGTACGGGTAGAGACAGGAATTATTTTGCATTCGGAGATAAATATCTTATTGTCAATGCTAAAGTACTCACTGAAAATTCAGTCCAAGCTGGAGAAAAAGTGTATGTAATTAATAGTAGTTCGGGGAAATTTATTGTTAAATTGGAAGGCAATGATTTATGTTTTTCGAATGATAAGAAGATGATAATGTTCAAAAATAATGGCAATCTCTATATTTATAGGGTTTCTAAAGAGAACGTTAAATGAGTAGAAATAGCCTCTTTTTAAATATTGTTTTTATTGCTTTTTTGGCTTTTTCCATTATGGCTTGGACATGGCCTACTGAGAGTAAATTTATAACCTCCGATTTCGGTCCGAGGGATTATGGCTCGGGATGGGATTGGCATGAAGCTATTGATATTAGGGGAGAAAAAAAGAATATTTATGCCGCTGAAGATGGAGAAGCTTGGGGTTTGGAAGGGAGTAAGTATAATACTATTAAAGTAGAGCATGATTTAAAAACATCCATGTATCTTCATTGTTCATCGGTCGATGTTCTAATGGGGGAAAAGAATAAAAAGAAGGTCAAAGCTGGAGATAAGATAGGTCTTACTGGTAATGCGGGATGTAAAGATTACCATCTTGATTTTCGATTTGAAGACGAATCCCATCCTTTAAAATATCTTCCCTATGAAAATTCCGCGGATCCAACTGTCGAAGAATTCATAAAACCCAAAGATGGAGAGAAGGTTAAAGGGACGATAGACGTTAAGGTATATGTAACAACTACGACGGATAAAGATCTTAATAAATGTCAACTTTATATAGATGATGAACTACTTAAAGATAATGGAACAATAAGTTACGATCCAAAAACTAATTGTTCTTCAACTACTGCTTTCCCCAAAAAGGTGAATTCAGTAGGGGAGGACTTTTTTGTTTTTAAGTGGAATACAAATGATGTAGAGAACGGAAAACATACACTTAAGGTAAAAGCAATCGATGCGGGAGACAAAACAGGCGAAAAATCGATTGAGGTTGAAGTTGAGAATGATGCTCCTGTTGTGAAGGAGAAATGTGTTGAGAAGGAGGGTGGTGGTTCATTACAACAGTTTGTTTTGTCTAATTCATTAAATTTATCAGCCTTTAGAGCAGGAAGTGCTTGTTTTTTTAATTCTTATGCTGATGATATTCCTATTGACGTTAATACAATTTCTTTCTCCTTCTCCAAACCCATGGATCAGGGGGTTACAGACGTAGCAATAAGTGTTTATCCTTCGTTTGGATATAATGTTTCATGGGCGGATGAAAATACAATTAATTTAGAACTTACGGAGATGCTCAATTATTGTAAAGAATATACGATAACCGTTTCAGATACATTAGAAGATACATCCGGGGTTCACCTTGACGGTAACGAAGATGGCGAACCGAGAGGAGACTATATTTTCAACTTCACAGTAGAAAACCCCCCTCTCGATCTTTCTCTCGCTCCCGCGACTGATCTTTTTGAATTAAAGAACCCAGGAAATTGTCAATCAAAAACAGGTAATATTATTATTGATGGAAGTAAATTATTAAAAGAAGTTTCATGTAAATTATCAAAAACAATAAGTGGTAGCGGACTTAATTTTTCTGGCGGAGAAGGGTCATTTACCATTCCCGCAGGGGGAAGTCAAAATACGGATTTTACGGTCACAGCCTGTAATGAAGGAGGAATTTCGGTTAATTTGGAAGCAACTTTTTCGGGTAATGTTTGCGGGACTACCGTTGGAGGATATTCCGCTTCTTTAGAAAAGGAAAAAGACCATCCTGATGATAATCAATCTCCGGGT
>CAZRYJ010000219.1:0-2916 GCA_964604245.1 uncultured bacterium
ATGACCAGTGACTATATTTACTAAATCCTAAAATTGCCGCAGAGACTACAGAGTTTTTTTAACTCAAAACTCATAATTCAAAATTCTTAATTCTTGGCAGCCGTGAGCTGTCAGCTGAGAGCGAGTTTGACCCGGTACCTAATATTACTAATTCAAAATTAAAAATTCTTAATTATTAAAGTCTGACCCTGTTGATACAGGTGACCCCAATTGCACAACTATAATAAAAATCACTTTATATAACTTGACATTGGTATTTTTGTGACTAATATTAGCACATATAAACCATGTTATATGTAATAACTAATTTAAGAGGGACAAATTATGGACAGAATCGTTACTAGTCTTGTCGAAGATCTACTGTATGCGCAGGAGATTCCACTTGAAAGTCCAGACAAAGATTTTGAGAGATTTGCAAATTATTGTATTGTCTCAAAAGAGTTCAATAAATTATTTGATATATAAGATACTTTAACCGGTGAAGGGGATGATACTGGGATTGATGGACTAGCTATTATTGTTAATGGTCAACTTGTCGAACATAAAGAAGATATTGAATTCTTCCTTGAGAATAATAATTTCCTTGAAGCCATATTTGTTTTCATTCAAGCGAAAACATCAAGTGACTTTGATTCCTCTGAAATGAATAACTTTGCCTTTGGAGTCAAGGATTTCTTTGCGGAAAAACCAAAACTTAGAAGAAATGATGCGATTCAAAATTTTGCTGATATTTCTAACTTTCTATTTAGTAAAGCTCCTAAATTTAGAGATAATCCAAAGTGCAAACTATACTATGTTACAAATGGATCTTGGTTGGCAGATGAAAATAATTTGGCAATAATATCTTCTACAACTGAGGATTTAAAAAATACAAATTTTTTTTCAAGTGTTGAATTCGAAGCATTAGGTGCAAGAGAGATATCAAAACTATATCGTGAGACTAAAAACACTATTTCAACAAGTTTCGTCTTCACCAACAAAGTGGTTCTTCCAGACCTACCAAACATTACAGAATCATATTTTGGTATAATACCAATCTCAGAGTTTAAAAAAATTTTAATAGATGAAAATAATAATTTGAGAAATGTCTTTTATGACAATGTTCGTGATTTTCAAGGAATCGGTAACCCGGTCAATAAAAATATTTCAGAGACATTAAATGGAGACAATCCCGAGCTACTTACGGTACTGAATAACGGAGTGACAATAGTTACAAGTTTTTTAAAAACCTCTGGAAATAAATTCACGATTAAAGATTATCAAATTGTTAACGGCTGCCAAACCAGTAATGTATTATTCAACCATATAAAAGAAAATACGTTCGATAATCTCAATCTGCCTCTAAAACTCGTGTATACTGAAGATGAAGATGTTAAAAACAGTATCATTATTGCAACTAATAGTCAGATAGCAATAAAACGAGAACAACTTCAAGCTATGACAGAATTTCAAAAAAATCTTGAACTTTATTACAATGCAATTAAAGGAGATGGCAAACTTTTCTACGAAAGGCGTTCAGGTCAATATCGAAGCGATAGCTCTGTCACAAAGTCTAAGATAATTAATATCCAAAATCAAATTAAAGCTTTTTCTTCGATTTTCTATGAAAATCCCGACAGGGTAACCACCTATTTTGGAAGTATAGTCAAACAAAACATAGAAATTGAGAAACCTACAATTTTCAATCCAAATCACAAATATATTATTTACTACATGGCCGGTCTAGCCTTTTATCGACTTGACTCGTTATTTAGATCCAAAAGTATTGATACAAAATTTAGAAAGGTCAAATTTTTTCTTTTAACGCTATTTAGAATGCTTATCAATGAAAATAAATTAGATCCCGTTTTTATGAACAGTGAAAAAAGAACCACCGAATACTGTCAACCTATTATTGACTTATTAAATGATAAAGACGATACCTTAAAATACTTTACAAAAGCAATTGAAATAGTAAAATTTTCAGAACTAGATATTGAAGATAAACAGCTAATAAAGCAGGTAAACTTCACAACCATGTTAAAAGAAGCTTTTCGAAAATATAAAATAAAAACAGATATCTCTTAAATAATGCATGTTGAGGAATAGAGAACCATGGTCTTGATTTTTGAACCGTTAGCAAAACAATTGAAAACCAAAAAAGAAATTGAAGGAATTTTGATATCACAATGTCAAACGCCATTCTCTATAATTTTATATTCAATATAATAATAAGATGGAGTAAAAGGTTTAAATGCTTCTAATTTTATTAGGAATAGCTGCAATATTAATACCTCTAGGTGGTTATTTATACTTAAAATTTAGAGAACCTATTGCAGTTTCCCCAAAACGAATTACTCATACCACAAAGGAATGGAGTGAAAGAATACCATTCACAATCTATAATAGGTCGGATGAAGCAATCTATAACATATGGATAAAACTCTTGATGGTTGGTATTGATATAGATTTTAAGGACATTGAACTCCAACCTAAATTTGGTGGCAAATTCCAAAAAATAGATTTAAGTAATTTTACCGCCAACTTCGATATCATGCGATTTGATTGCTTAGATAATTGTAAAAAAGATAGTATATACCTATTATTACGAGATCTTAACCCTCAAACCACAAAACCTCTAACTATAAATATAAAAGCATCTAAATCAGAGAATAATCAAATCTTAAAAATATTCTTACAAATTAAGGATTACTCTAAAGAGGGGGCAAGAGTTTTGACGCGTAAAAACGATAATTCATACCCCTTTACTCCCCCTGAAAATATAAAACTAAAAACAATCACTGTTTATAGAACTACATAAAGTGCTTTATGTTTCTGGGGTCAAATCTTCTTTGAAAAGTGTCTATGTTAAAGGGGTCAGTTCTTCTTTGAAAAGTGTCAAGGGGTGGGGTTAAGTTTTTCTTTTTTTTACCTCCT
>CAZRYJ010000220.1:0-2901 GCA_964604245.1 uncultured bacterium
ATTCTATGTTTAGAATTCAATATAAACAAGGAATATAATTGTACAATAAGGGGGGTAACAATGAGAAAGATTAAATTATTTATTTGCCTGGTTATTGTTTTCTTTATGTTTAGTTGTGTTGATCCGGGAAATAACCCAGATAATCCCGATTTAAGAGTTATGAATGGTTTGGAAGGGTATAAAATCTCAGAAATAAAGTTTAACAACCAGCTTTTCACAGGGCTCGGTGAATATTTGTTGCCCGGAGAAGAAACCGAATATATGAAGGTGTCTGCCAGTCCAAACGTAATGTTGTCATATATATGGGAAAATGTTAGCAATCCAAGTGATAATGGTGAAACCGGTACGATGTTTACAGAAGGAGACTTTGAGGGTTTTCAAGAGAATCAATCTTATACTATAACCATTGCCGGTGACAAGAATCAACCTACCATGTACGTATTTCAACCATAATTTTTTTAATATTCATTATTTTTTAGTTTTAAAGTTGTAAATAAAAAAGGAGCGGAAATGAAGAAATTTAATTTGATTATTTGTTTGGCTATTGTATTTTTGTTGCTCAATTGTGAACCACCGGAGGATGATGAAACCAACCCCGATTTAAGGATTGTGAATAATTTTACAAATTATAAAATCACAGGAGTAGGTCTTACTGGCCAGGGTTTTACAGAGCCTGGTGCATATTTATTACCCGGGGAAAGTTCTGAATATATGAAAGTATACTCCTGTACAGCAATGATATTGGTGTATTCCTGGAAAAATGTTAATAATCCGAGTGATAGTGGAGATTTTAGTATAATAACTGAGGAAGGGGATTATCCTGAGCTTTTAAAAAATGAAAGTTATACTTTGACTTACTCTGGCGATAAGGAAGAACCAACAATAGATATCGATCAACCATAATGTTATCTGATGGTAATTATAATATAATTCCTTATGTCGAGTACAAGATGTGGAATAAACTGCAGCCCTTACCTAAAAATAAAAACAAAATCAAAATGGATGTAGGGCGACTCTCTCGAATCCTTTGTTTAAATCTTTTTAAAACAAAATTCGAACCCGGTTTTTCTGTTCAGAAGACTTCCTTGATTTTAGATGTTTTTTTGGTATGCTTGAATATAAGAAGTGGTTAAATGAAAATACTTAAACTTGTAATTATTTGTTTTTTCGTTATAATTTTGGATGTTGTGGAAAAACTTGACTGATATAATCGTTTTTGTTATAATCGTATTTGAAAAGGAAAAAACAAAGGAGGTAAATATGAATACAGTAAAACTAATAAATATATTAGGAGATAATCTATGAACTTAATAAATAAATTCATCATCTGTATAATTTTATTTACTTCACAAATTGGTTTTAGCCATAATAAAATTCCTCACCTTCAAAAAAGGGGAAATACAACCCAATTGATAGTTGACAATAAACCATATTTAATATTAGGCGGAGAATTAGGAAATTCTTCTTTCACCAGTTTAGAATATATGAAACCTATTTGGCCAAAACTAAAAGCAATGAATTTAAATACAGTTTTGGCGCCCATTTACTGGGAGCTGATTGAACCTGAAGAAGGTGTATTTGACTTTGAATTAGTTGACCAATTGATTAAAGAAGCGCGTAGACATAATTTAAAACTAGTTTTTTTATGGTTTGGCTCCTGGAAAAATAGTATGTCTTGCTATGCTCCGTCCTGGGTTAAAAAAGACCAGGAAAGATTTCCAAGAATAAAAGACGATAATGGTAAAAGTCATGAGATATTAACTCCTTTTAGTGAAAATAATTTACAGGCAGATTTAGAGGCATTTAAAGCATTAATGAAACATATAAAAGAAATAGATGGTAAAGAAAACACCATAATAATGATGCAACCTGAAAATGAAATTGGGATGCTGCCAACCGCTCGGGATTATCACCCGCTTGCAAATAAAAAATTTCAAGAAAATGTTCCTATAGAATTCATTAAGTATTTAAAAAAGAACAAGGAAAATTTAGTGCCTGAGTTTAATGAAAGATGGGCTAAAAATGGATATAAAGAATCGGGAACATGGGAGGAAATTTTTGGGAAAAGCCCGCATACCGATGAAATTTTCATGGCATGGTATTACTCTAAATTTACCAATACTATTGTAGAGACTGGTAAAGCCATCTATCCTTTACCAATGTTTGTTAATGCCGCACTAAATCGCCCTGGAAGGGAACCGGGTAAGGGATATCCAAGTGCCGGACCCCTTCCACATTTAATGGATGTGTGGAAGTCGGGCGGACCATCCATAGATTTCATGTCCCCGGATTTCTATTTTCCTAATATTAAACACTGGTGTGATCTGTATACACGTCAAGGCAACCCTTTATTTATTCCCGAACATCGCTTTGACAATACCGTTGCCGCTAAAGCTGCTTATACCATTGGACACTATGAAAGTATTGGTTTCGCACCATTTTCTATCGAATCTGCAGGTGACCCGGAAAATGAACCCCTGGGCAAAATGTATAATTTAATAACTCAACTGACACCAATAATCGCGGTTCATCATGGCCAGAATAAAATTGAGGGCGTATTACTTGATAAAGAAAACCAGGAAACTATTTTAAACCTGGGAAATTATGAATTAACAGTACGACATAGTTATACCCTGGGCTATGAATCGGGAAGCTCGAATGATACCTGGGAGCCGGCGGGCGCCATTATTATTCAAACCGGTGAAAACGAATTTTATCTGGCGGGTTACGGAGTTGTAATTACATTTAAAAATATAAAGAATCCGGTTTTAAATGTCGGGATATTAAAAGCCGAGGAAGGAAGATTTGAAAACAATAATTGGAAAGTAATCAGGCATTTAAGCGGAGATCAAACACATCAAGGAAGGCATGTGCGTATTTTATTGGCAGATGGTTTTTTAA
>CAZRYJ010000221.1:0-2892 GCA_964604245.1 uncultured bacterium
TATCTTTTTTAAAAAAATATATAAAACTAGAAAACATCATAAGAAATAGCAGAACACAATAAAACCAGGCTTCCCAATATCGGAATGATCCGGCAGCGAGAATAAACAACAATAATAAAAGAGTAATCATAAATACTATTTTAAAACCGGTCTTAATCGCAAATTTGTAATCGTTATCCATATTTACATTATAACAATAAAAAAATATAATCGATAGTCAAGGGATATTTCTTTACATAGATTCTCTGAATCCAAGTCAAATCGTTAAATAATTTAATAGTTGAGTTGGAAAAACCTTCGTGCCCTAGTGTCTTTGTGGCAAAGTTCCCTGATATTTCCCCTTTATCCGGTCATTCAAGCAAAATACACTTTTTGCAATCTATAGCTTCTCCAGCTTTAATCTTCAAAAAGTATATACCGGAAGGCAACGATAGTTCTAATTCCATTGTATATTCTCCGGGATTCTGACTTTTCTCAAAAAGAAAAACCTTCACACAGCGTCCGGATATATCGAACATCGAAAGATTAACAGGCACTCGCTCGGATAAAGTGTATTTTACTACCAGAGACTTAGAAAAAACCAAAGGAGATATTTCCATCCCTCCGAAAAAACATTCTTTATCTTTGATACCGGCATACGCAGCAGGGCCTCCTAACATCGTCAGATAAATACCGCTTTCTATCCCCTGACTATTATAAGCGGTAATCGCATAATAATAAGGAACACCAGATACGACTTCAATATCTTCATAATGTCTCTCAGCCGAACTTACAGAATCGATATATTTCCAATCACCTCTAATCGTCTCTCCTTCCTTATTGTACACGCTCGAGCCAGAAGCTCTGTAGATTACAAAGCCTGAAAGATCGACAGGCTCAAAGGCTGGTTCATATTCCCAGCTAAGATGGATCGTATCTATTCCTGAATTTATTTCAAAAACCGAAGGAGGCGCTGGAGAAGTAGGAATATTATAATTTAAATTGAAGTTTCGCTGAGCGTTCATCCCGTTTTCGAAAAGGGAATCCCTACCCGTTGCCACCAATAGGTCCTTAGCTATATCATTAAGAGAAGGGGTAGCATTAAACCCTCCGATATCATAATAAACATTGAATATAGGGTCTCTTTTTCTCAATTCTTCTACCATCGTTGCCGAATCCAAACTTGCCAACCAGCCATAAGAAGCTGCATTTCCATTATCCCACGCTTCCCCGAGGAGGTATGAACTTTTTCTGCTTACGGCTCCGCCTACGTAGGCATATACATATCTCAGTGTATCTCCGTATTCCATCCGGTAAGGTCCTATTGAAAAATGACACTCCTGATCAAACCTGAGATAAGAAATATCACCCGCATAGACATATCCTCTGGATGGGTCCAGCTCTCCCCATCTATCCAGGGGCTGTTCATAATAAGTAGGTGCACCGATGGCGGTAGTATCATAAACATCATAAAGACTATCCATATAATAGACTTCTTGAAAAAAATAATCTGTCGGGTCGATACCAAATCCTCCCTTAACCATGACTTCATAACCTTCAATATATTCCGAGCTGTCCGCTCCGTGGAAATCACCCATTATCCCATCGTTCAGCATAACCCAGCCGGGCTCCGTTAAGAGACTCGAATGCATAGATGGCTGAGTCGGGTCATTGCTCGCGGCAATATTTGCTATAGGATAACTCTGTGGAACATCGCATGTTTTAGGAGCAAATAAAACCGCAGTACCTGCAAAACGGGCTCCGGTCAGAATATTCCACACATTTTTACTTACATCAAAACCATAAGTATCATACAACGACGTCCCCGCTCTAAGCGGAGTGACATAATCGATTCGAAGAGAATCATCATCCTGAGGATAGGAAAGTCTCGTATCGTGATTTTCTGACGTCCCTGCCCAGGTAGGCATCACTTTATTGTCCCCAGAACCGTTTGGCAAAGCCTCGGGAATTCGGGTAATATAAACATCCTCTAATGTCTGCCCCGGAAGTTCAATGTCCGGGTCCATATCTACATTACCGGTATTTACAAATGTCCAATCCCATATAATATAATCATCATGCCCGGGCTGACTCCAGGCTAACACTCTCTGTTTGACATCCAGACCCATCGACAGCCGGACATTGGACTCAACCATCACATCGGCAGTTCCCCATATTTTATCGGGAGCTACTTCATCTCCGGCA
This sequence comes from uncultured bacterium, assembly GCA_964604245.1. Classification (GTDB taxonomy): domain Bacteria; phylum Hydrothermota; class UBA3072; order UBA3072; family UBA3072; genus JAFGHJ01. The sequence goes on from CAZRYJ010000221.1 coordinate 2,185, forward strand.
AGAGGAAATGGATCTTCTGTATGTATGCCATCAACAATTATCTGCGGAGGAGGATACCTCATATACCTGCGAATCAAAAAATCGTGTTCATCAGGTACGGCAAATTGATAAATATAATCTTCACGCAAAAAAACGCAGTGTCCGGTAATACGAGCATCCCAGGTATATCCGGTTGTATCCGTCCAGTTCCTCGCCCCGAAAAACATTCCGGCATTCTTAAGAAGTCCTCCGGGCCACGTATTATAATACTCATCATCCACAGTACAGTAACTACCCCTATAGTAGGCAACCATACTATGCGAGTAAACATCATGGCTTTGACAGCCGTGATCATATATCCGGGCTTCTGCTTTTCCCACTTTGACTTCCTTTAAAATCTGAGCATTTATGGTAATACTAAGAAAAAAAATAGAAAACAATACCAAAAATTTTTTCATTTCCATTTATTACTCCTTATTTCTATCTATTTAAACAAAACACTTTTTAAACGCTTAGTAAGCTGAAAGATTTTTCTATACTTTTAGCGTAACGAATTATGACTTATTTGTCAAGGTTGTTTCTCCTGCATAAACGGGATCAGACTTTCTTTGAAATAAATATATAGGGGTTAGGTCTTGGTTTTTGAATTTTATTTCTGGAATTTCTGGGGTCGCATCTCAAGGGCGTGTTGCCCAAATAGAAAAAACATAGAAAAAGGGTTCACATTTC
>CAZRYJ010000222.1:0-2883 GCA_964604245.1 uncultured bacterium
CTTGCCGCTGCATATTTGAACCCATTAAAGCCCTGTTGGCATCATCATGCTCTAAGAAAGGAATAAGAGAGGTAGAGACAGAAACGAGCTGCTGAGGCACAAGATCCACATAATCAACTTCCTCTCTTTTCAGGAAAGGGTAAGTATCTCTACGCCTTGCCATAACATACTCATCAACAATTTTACCTTTCTTGTCTACTTCTAAATTAGCAGGAGCTATAGTGTACTTATCTTCTTCATTCACATTAAGATATTCAACTTTGTTAGTTATAACACCTTTTTTGACTTTCCTGTAAGGAGTTTCAATAAATCCATCCTCATCAATCCGTGAAATGGAAGCAAGCGATGTTATAAGTCCTATATTCGGACCCTCAGGAGTTTCAATCGGACAGATGCGGCCATAATGCGAATAATGTACATCCCTTACTGCGAAACCTGCAGTATCTCTGGTAAGACCACCCGGGCCAAGAGCCGACAGTCGCCTTTTATTTGTAAGCTCAGCTAAAGGGTTTGTCTGATCCAAAAACTGAGAAAGCTGTCCGGTGGCGAAAAACGAATTCAAAACCCCTTTGATTTGTCTGGAGTTTATAAGCTCTTGAGGAGTTATTTCGATATCCTCCGAAACAACCATTCTTTCGGTAATGGTTTTGGCCATCCTGCGGAGAGCTACACGAAATTGATTCTCTAATTGTTCTCCAACAGTCCTGATCCTCCTATTTCCAAGATGATCTATATCATCTTCTTCTTTCTTTCCATCTGCCAGATCCATTAATCCCTTAACTACATTTATAAAATCTTCGGCAACAAGACAAAGTATATTCTCGTCAACATCTTGATTTAATTTCCTATTCAAAACATGCCTTCCGACTTTGGAAAGGTTAAACCTGGCAGGGTCAAAAAAGGAAGAATTAAAATAATCCTTGGCAATTCTCAAATTAGGAGCATCCGTACCTCTAAGATAACGATAAATCTCAAGCATTGCTTCTCTGCCATTTTTTGTCTTATCCTTCTTAAAAGCATTTAACACATAATCAATTGTTTTCTTTTCAACACCTAAAGACACTGTAATTTCTTTAAGCCCGACTTCTTTGATCTTCTTAATGTTATCCTCTTCTATCTTATACCCTGCCTGAAGTATAACTTCTCCCGTATCCTCGGAGACAATATCTTTAGCAAGAATTCTGCCTAAAGTTTTCTTACCAAACTTAATCTCCTCGGTTTCAAAGAAAAGCGAAAGTATTTCTTCTGCACTATTCCATTTCCCCTCAACCGTTTCAAGCAACTCATTAATTTCTTTTATACGGTTTATATGTTTTTTATCATACCCTTTCTCTCTCAAATGTTCGATTAGTTCTTTTTTTTCCTTCTCAAGCTCTTTAATATCTTCAAGATACCCCAGCGCTTTAACGAGAATTGTTATCGGGAAGTTACGTCTACCATTTAAATTGACTTTAATCGCCTCAGTTAGTTTTATGTTGAATTTTAGCCAGGATCCTCTATCGGGAATTATCTGGGCACTATATTTACTACGAACTTCATCTACCTGTTCCTCTTCAAAGTAGACTCCGGGAGCCCTATGCAATTGAGAAATAATAACCCTTTCCACACCATTAACAATAAAATCCCCTCTCTCAGTCATCAGAGGAAAACTGGAAAGAAAAACATCCTGTTCAATAGACTGCTTGACCTCTCGAACAGGTTCAAAACCTTCGAGTTCTTTTAGAAATTCAACTTCCTCAGGGTCTTCATATTCAGTTAGCCTGAATCTTCCATAAAGAGGTGCCGAATAAGTAAGTTCCTTCTCCTTTACCTGCGCAGGAGTGTATTTCGGATCATCAAGATAGTAGTGTAAATATTCGATTTTATATCTACCATGAATATCCTCTATTGGGAAAACCTCTCTAAAAACAGACTCCAATCCTAGATCAGGACGGTTCTCCGGATCACCGTTATACTCCTGCAGAATAAATTTCTCAAAAGAATCCCTCTGTACGGATAAAAAATTTGGGGGAGTAAAATCCAACTCTTCCAAACTGGCTATTCTAACCCCATCAGCAAAAAATTTCCTTTTAGGAGTCAACCGATTACCTCCTTTTGTAAAATTATATTTCTAATATAATAAAGAAGCACAGCTTTCTTGCTATACACTATAAGAAACCTTTGGTCTATATGCTTATCTATTATAGATAAAACTTTCAAATGCCGATTACTTTACTTCTACTTCGCCGCCCGCTTTTTCAATTGTAGATTTAATCGATTCTGCCTCTTCTTTAGAAGCCCCTTCTTTCAAAACTGCCGGAACTGATTCTACAAGTTCCTTAGCCTCTTTAAGACCCAAGGAAAGCAATGACCGAACCTCTTTAATAACGGCAAGTTTACTATCTCCAAAGGATTTTAAAACAATATCGAATTCAGCTTTTTCTTCCGCTACTCCGGCTCCTCCTGCTGCTACTCCTGCCGCTTGAACTACGGGAGCCATAGCAGTAACACCAAACTTCTCTTCCATAGCCTCTACAAGACTGTTTAATTCAAGAATCGTCATCTCTCCAATTAAATCAATAACTTTTCCAGCATTCTTTGATAATTTTGTTCCTTCCGCCATCATTCCTCCTTTTGTTTTGCTATCTCAGACAAAGCAACTACTAACTTTTTTGTTATCCCTGATAAAATAAAAACTAGTTTATTTAACGGAGAATTAAGGGAAGTCATTATTTTTCCGTAAAGCTCTTCCTTGGAAGGGATAGATGCCAACTTCCCAAAAGTTTCATAATCAAAGTATTTACCCTCAATAAAACCTCCGGTAATAACCAGCTCTTCATTTTCTCCTCTAAAATCAGAAATTATTTTAAGAGGTCGCAGGGGATCTTCGTAACCAAAAACTAA
>CAZRYJ010000223.1:0-2873 GCA_964604245.1 uncultured bacterium
TGCAGAAACTGAAATTCTTTTTCTATGGGAACATATGCAAAACTTTTATCCATTAAATAGAGAGTGTTATCGTCACCCAGAAGAGAAAGTATGAATATCAATATCATTTTATCAAAAGAGATATATCTATCGATTTATACGAATGGGTTAAAGCCCCGACTGAAATGTGGTCGACTCCTGTTTTTGCAATTTCTCTTACATTATCAAGAGTGACGTTTCCCGAGTATTCAAGTGTTATATCTTTGCCCTTCGTCAGAGCAACTGCTTTTTTTAAATTTTCTATAGACATGTTATCCAACAGCAAATGGTTTGCTCCATATTTTATAGCTTCTTTAACTTCCTTTAGATTTTTTACCTCAATTTCACCGTTTGCCAGAGAGAGCGCATTTTTGATTCCCCCTGCAATTTTTATATGATTTTCTTTTATTAGAATTTTATCGTATAGTCCCATTCTGTGGTTAATTCCGCTGCCCATTTGTACGGCATATTTCTCCAGATATCTTAAAGTAGGGGTGTTTTTTCTTGTGTCTAGAATTAAAGTGTTACTATTTTTTATTTCATCGACAAATTTTCTCGTATAGGTAGAAATTCCGCTTAGTCTCTGGATAAAGTTCAAAGCTACTCGTTCTCCCATCATTATTGCGCGTGTATTTCCCTTAATATGAATTATTTCTTGAGGTTTTAACCATACGCCCTCATCTACTAGAATTTCCGTTTTTACCTGACCCAGTTCTTCGAATATCCATTTGGTTATATCTAAACCGCAAAGTACTGCTTTTTCTTTTGTCTTTATTATGGCGGATGAGGTATGTTTTTTGGGGGCTATATTTTGTGTGGTTAAGTCAGCCTTGCCTATATCTTCCTTTAACGCTTGTCTTATTAAAGGTAGAACCTTTTCTTTCTTTAATTTGTTCACGTATTATCCTCCTGATTTCGTCCCTTATTTTTGCGGCTTTTTCAAATTCCAATCGTTCGGCACTTTGTTTCATCTCTTCCTTTAGCTTTTCAATCATGTCAATTCTTTCTATTTCCGAGGAAAATTCATTCGGGATTGCCAGTTCGATCATTATTTCGTTTTTTTCTTTCTTTCTATCTCCGGCAACTACTGTTGTCATCATTATCTGTTCGCGGGTTTTTTTTATGCTTTTAGGTATAATGTTATGTTTTTTGTTATATTCAAGCTGTATATTTCTTCTGCGATTGATTTCTTTTAAGGCATTTTCTATAGCAATTGTTTTTCCTTCGGCGTAAAGAATAACCCGACTGTTGATATTGCGAGCAGCTCTTCCCGCGGTTTGTATAAGAGAAGTCTCGGACCGGAGGAAACCTGCTTTATCTGCATCGAGAATTGCAACTAACGTAACTTCAGGCAAGTCAAGACCTTCTCTAAGAAGATTTATTCCTACAAGTACGTCGAAATCTCCCAGCCGTAATCCTCTTAGGAGCTCCATTCGCTCGGGGGCATCTATTTCGGAGTGCATATATTTAACTTTCAAACCTACATCGATTAAGTATTCGGTAAGTTCTTCCGACATTTTTTTTGTTAGCGTTGTTACCAGTGTTCGATGACCTTTCTCGACTTCTTTTCTTATTTCTTCAATAAGGTCATCAATTTGATTCTCTGTTGTTTTTATTTCTACTGGTGGGTCAATCACTCCGGTTGGTCTAATTAATTGTTCTACTACTCTTCCCTTTGATTCGTTTATTTCCCACTCATTCGGTGTGGCTGAGATATAAATAACTTTATCGGTTTTTTCCTGAAATTCCCCGAAATCCAGAGGTCTGTTATCAAGGGCCGAGGGAAGACGGAAGCCATATTCTACAAGTGTTTCCTTTCTTGACCTGTCTCCGTGGTACATTCCTCTTATCTGGGGTATACTTCTGTGGGATTCGTCGATGATGGTCAAGAATTCATCCGGAAAATAATCTATAAGAGTATAAGGCGGTTCACCTTCTTCTCTTTCTGATAAATATCTGGAATAATTTTCGATTCCCGAACAAAAACCGATTTCCCGCAGGAATTCAATGTCATATTTTGTCCTACTCTCTATTCTTTGTGCTTCAATATATTTTTTGTTATCCAGAAAGTACTGAACTCTTTCTTCCATTTCCTTTTCTATTTTATCTATTGAATTTAAAACCCTGTCTTTGGGGACAACAAAATGATGGGCGGGGTAAATATGAAGTTCGTTTATTTCTTCTATTCTCTTGGAACTTATAGGATCTATAGAAGATATTAGTTCGATTTCATCTCCTAGAAACTCTATACGGTATCCTTTGAATTCATAAGATGGATATAAATAGATTATATCTCCCTTTACGCGAAAATTACCCTGTTCAAACTCGATATCGTTACGCTTATATTGAATCGAAACCAGTTCCTTTATCAGTTTATCTCTTGATATTTCCATATTGTTGAAAACTTTAATTGATTGTTTGGAGAAGTCCGTTGGTGAGCCAAGACCGTATATACAAGAAACAGAAGCAACAATTATTACATCTTTCCTTTCGAGTAGGGAAGTTGTGGCTTTCATCCTTAGCCGTTCTATTTCTTCATTTACCGAGGCGTCTTTTCCTATATAAGTATCACTTTCGGGAACGTAAGCTTCCGGTTGATAGTAATCATAATAAGAAACAAAGTATTCTACTGCATTTTCCGGAAAGAATTGTTTAAATTCACCGTATAATTGTGCTGACAGGGTTTTATTGTGAGAAAAAATGAGCGTTGGCATTTTTAACTTTTCTATAACATTTGCCATTGTAAACGTTTTTCCTGAGCCTGTAACCCCTAAAAGAGTTTGATGCTTTTTTCCTTCTTCGATACCTTTTATAAGGTTTTCGATAGCCTGGGGTTGATCTCCTGTTGGTTTGTA
>CAZRYJ010000224.1:0-2868 GCA_964604245.1 uncultured bacterium
GTAAGAAAAGAAGAAGTTTTAAAGCCTAACAAAAATTCTCATCTGGAAAAACAACTTCGCATATTAAAGGAAGAAAACGTTAGAATGCTTACAATCCTGGATAAAGACTATCCTCTTAACTTAATCGACTTAGAAGACTCTCCTCCTATTTTGTATTGCAGAGGCAAATTGTTAGAGGAAGATTCCAATGCCGTCTCAATAGTCGGAACAAGAAGAGCAACACAGTACGGAAGAACGGTTGCAAGAGTACTGGGGAAGAAACTTTCCGAAATGGGAATTACCATAATAAGCGGCATGGCAAATGGAATAGATACGCAGGCTCACATTGGTGCTCTTGAGGGAGGAGGAAGAACCCTTGCTGTAATGGGAACAGGCATAGATTTAATTTACCCTGCTTCCAACAGAAATCTTGCAAAAAAAATTGTAGAAAACGGCTGTCTATTAACAGAACTGCCTCCTCTTTCCCATGCCCTTCCCTATCATTTCCCGGCGAGGAACAGAATCATAAGCGGTTTATCTAAAGCTGTTGTTGCGGTTGAAGCTCCTTTTAAAAGCGGAGTTTTTTCTACAGTAAGGTGGGCACTCCAGTACGGAAGAGATGTATATGCCCTGCCCGGAGATATAAATAGAAAGGTCGCGGAAGGAACAAATAAACTTATAAAAAACGGGGCAATCCCTTTGACAAGCTATAAAGATATATTAGAAAATACCGATCTTGAATTTAAGGAAAGGAAAGAAAAAGATATAAAAAAGATTCCCGACTTAAGCGAAAACGAAAAAATAATTTATAAAGCATTGGAAGCAAAACCAAAAAATACCGATAACCTGGCAGGCGAAACCGGACTAAAACCTCAGATTATTATGACCGCAATGGCACTACTTGAGCTAAAAGGACTTTCAAGAGAAGTCGCAGGCAAGCGGTTCATTAAAGAGGAACAATGATTGGAATAATAGATATAGGAAACACAACATATCACTGCGGAATATTTGAAAACAAGACCTTAATAAAGGAAAAAAGGACGGACAGGACCTCGGAAGTAAAGAATTTCTTCTCTGAAACAAAAAAACTTCTCTGTATCTCGGTTGTCCCCTCAAAGAAAAAATTGATAGAAGAACTTCTCGACCATAATATGGTTTCATTTCCTTCGAAACTTATTCAATTAGATTATAAATCAAAGCCCGGCGAAGACCGATTGGCTAACGGACTTGGGGCAAAGGAACTAACAGGTCTTCCGGCTGTTGTTGTAGATTGCGGAAGTACTATAACAATTGATCTATTCAGTGAACCAACCGACTCAAACTTCCTGGTAAAATTCGACGGTGGCGCAATAATGCCCGGGTTAATTCCATATTTTTCCTCTGTCTCAAACACGGGCAATCTTCTCCCCCGTATCGAACCTGAGTTTCAGGATAAACTGGGGAAAAATACCGAAGAATGTATTAAATTTGGGGCATTTGGAAGTCTTGTCGGAGGAATAAAAGAAATTTTGAAAATATTAGATTATAAAAATAAAAATTTAATATTTACGGGTGGAGACGGAGAAATTTTTTCCGAATATTTTATAAGTAAATATTATCCCGGACTAACTCTAAAGGGAGGCTTGATTGCCTATAACGAAATCTCCTCGTGAGACAATCCGGGTGGCCGAAAATTTAGCCAAAGGTATATCCAGTCCATTATGTATAGCACTATTTGGCGAACTCGGAGCCGGAAAGACGTTTTTCGTTAAAGGTCTGGCAAAAGGACTTGGAATAGATGACATTATAAAAAGCCCCACTTTTGTCCTGATGCGCTCATATTCCGGAAGATTGAATTTGCATCATATCGATCTTTATCGGATAAAAAAAGGTGAGGAATTTCTACCTTTTGAAGAAACTTTGATGGATGAAGGAATTACGGCGATAGAATGGGCAGAAAGGGCAGAAATGTTTCTTCCCGAGAAAAGAATAGAAGTTAAATTTAAAATACTTTCTGAGAACAATAGAGAAATTACTATAAATGATTATAGGAATTGACTGCAGCAGCAAAGAAGGCGGGCTTGCCACGAGTGAGAATTCTTTTTATCCCCTGGAATGGGTAGAAGATATTCCTGCAAAATTAGAAGAACTGGATATAAAGAGTAGCCAAATCGAAAAGATATTAATCACTTACGGTCCCGGTTCTTTCACTTCCTTGCGGGTCGGGCTGATAACTGCACAGGGATTGGCACTCCCTAGAAATATCCCAATTCTTGCATACTCAACTTTTCTCGCTATGGTAGAGGGAGCACCCCCTGGAGAACTAATTCCTATAATTCCCGCAAGAAGTAAAGTTGTATACGCCGCCTATTACAGGAAAACAAAAAATGCCTTGGAAGAAATTTTTAAAGACAGGATTTTTAAAGTAGAAGATTTGATAAGTTATCTCGAAAACAATCGTGGAAAAACAAAGCCTGTCATATTTGGTAAAGGAGCAGAAGTAAACAGGGATTTCTTTAAGAAACAAGGATTCTGCATTTCCTCTCAGGTTTCAAATTCTCTGGCATGTAACTTATTCAACCTGTATAAAAATAAAGCTAAATGTGTTACAAATCCGCTCACTCCTTTATACCTATCGAGTTCAGCCGCAATAAGAAAGAGAACCGAAGCTGAGATCGAAATAAGAGAAATGAAAGAGGAAGATTTGCAAAAAATTATAGAAATCGAAAAAGATGTTTTCCCGAATCCATGGCCGTATGAGTTTTTCTATCCCCATCTCCTATCCGATACCTGCATAAAATTGGTCGCGGAACTTTCAGGTGAAATTGTAGGATATCTGATTGGCTGTAGCGAAGACAGCAAATTCCACTTAACAAATATCGCGATTTCGAAAAACAATTGGAGAAAAGG
>CAZRYJ010000225.1:0-2862 GCA_964604245.1 uncultured bacterium
AGGATATCACCACCCCCTGAATAAACAAGACTTTTTCTCATTATAAACGTGAGATAATATTTTGTTATTCGGTAGTTCCTAAAATACCTTCAACCGGTTCTTCGGTATCATGCCAGACGTTTCCGTAGGTTGTCATTTCCGACGTATCGACATCGTTTGACCAGATGCCAAAGTTATAATCTCTGCCGAAATGATTATCGATGATAGTCAAATCTTCAAAAGTACGTCCCTCTCTTATTCTTGTATAAACGGTATACCCCGCTCCGTTTAAGAGATTGTTCTCGATTGTAACATTCTGTAAGTTTCCCCAATTACATTCAAATAAAAGGCATGACGTTTGGTCGGTTGGAACATTGATATGATTGTGTATTATCAGCGCTTCTCTTATTTGCCCCAAGAATTCCATTCCGTCACCTTTATGGTCATCGATGGAATCGACGTTATCGTCTCCGTCTGTTTCTCTTATATCCGAAATATAACAATCCTGAACTGTAAGTTTAGCTTTTGGAGAGGGATCGCTTCCGCCGCCCCCGAAAATTCCGTCTCCTACATGATGGATATAACATCTTCGTATCGTTGCTTCAGTACTGTCCGCGGTGCGTATAAAGATACCTTTAGAACTGTTTACAGAATCTTTACCTATTTCACAATCTTCGATTAAAATTCCCGTATAACCTGACTCGACGACAATACCCCAAAAAGCACCAATCCAGACCCTGCAATTTTTAACCGTTACGTTGTTAGCTTCGATAGTCAATGTTCCCCAGACGTCTAAATTTTGAACGGTTGCACCGGATACGGTAATTGTTGTATCGCCGGTTATTATGGTAAGGTTGTTTGGATTGGTGAGACCGGTATTATCGATATAAGGCCAATCGCCGTAATCCGGACCGGTAGAATCATCCTTGCAAGAAATTATTAGAAGGAAAAGAATTAGCGGGATAATATAATATTTGTTCATATTGTAATATTAATAAGAAAATACGCCTTTGTAAAGGCGCATTTTGGGATTTTGGATTTAGGGGTTTGGATTTAGTTAAAACAACAAACAACATTTTTTTATTCGTGCTATTCGTGTGATTTGTTGTTCCTCTTAGTTTTGAGGTTGTGTGTTGGATTTTGTTTTGACTCATGACGCATGACTGTTTTATCCGCTGTTGCGGAGATACATTCTTGACTAATTTTTAATAATCCTTATTATTTTAATTAAGAGGAGATGAGGTTATGACGAATTGGCGAGTGTCGGGTTTGACCTCAAATTTACCATATATAAAAATTTTCTTATTCCGGAGGTGTGTATGAAAATTAAAATAAAGATTTTTTTCATTTTTTTTATAGTTGTTTTTTGTTTAAGCCAAATAAATGCACAAGCATCTTCCGTCTGTAAATATCCTGAAGCATCAAATCGCTATTTAACTTCAGAATATCTGACCGGAAAATCTATATGGGAATTAAAAATCATGCGTAATGAGATATTTGCCAGGCATGGTTATAAATTTAAGTCAGAGGAAATGCGAAAATATTTTGATAGACAAAAATGGTATGAGCCTAAATATGAAGATGTAACATCAAAATTAACCGAGATTGAAAATGCCAATATAACGATGATAAAACAATATGAGGATAATTTGCAGAAGAGTAAACCGTCGCCTAAAATAAGTGAATTAATAGAAAAACAAAAACGTGAAGTTGTATTTAAAACGGCGTGGGGCTCAGGGTCGGACGAGTTAGGACGAATTATTCCGGAAGAAGCCAGCCCCGAAGCTCCAATGAGTTTTGTTATCGATAGTTCAGGTAATATCTTCGTTCTCGACCAGCTCAATAAACGTGTTCAGGTTTATGACAAAACCGGCAAGCATACCAAAACAATACCTATTCCGGCCGTAACGTTTTCGGATATAGCCATCGGAGAATCGGGAAATTTATTTCTTCTTGACCGGTTTGTATACAAAACCGTAGTTCTCATAGATGACAAAGGCAATATATTGAAGAAGGTAGAATTGATTGGCAACGGGATTACGGAAACCGGAAGTGTAACGGAAATATATAGCCGCGAGGATGGTTTATGGGTTACAAATGAAAATTCCATGGTGAGGATATGCGATGCATCCGGGGAACAATATAAAGACAGGCAGATAGCGCCGGGAAAATTCTCCAGAGAAGACAAATATCTTATCGGGACAAAGGTAATCGGTGATATAACAGCAACTGTTACTCGAACCACATTGATCAAATCAAGCATCGATACTTATACTATATCAAGCAAGAAAACTTATACTATATACTTCGATATCCCGATTCTGTATATAACCATGGTGGACACGGATAAAAACGGAAACATTTACCTCGGGGTAGAGCTATTGGAGGAGTCCATTGACGAAGGCCCGCCTTACAGTATTGAAAATTCACATGAAATAGTGGTGGTTCTCGACAGTAATGGGAATGAAAAGCAGAGAGTTTATATGCCCGTATCTTCACACGCAGAAAACGTTAACCGGTCCCATCGCGTTACACCGGACGGAACTAACTATCAGCTCGTAATAGAGGAAAAAGGGGCTACAATGTGGAGATATAGTCCCTAATATAAAAGAAGACCTGTTTTTTAGGTATTAGGTTTTGGGTTTTAGGTTTTAGTTAAAACAAAAAATCAGTGTATATCCGTGTAATCAGTGGCAATATTTATTATAGTTGGATCGTGGGTTCGTTGGACATCAACGATTTACGATTCCATTTCTTTCAGAATATTGCTAATTTTACCTTTAAGTTCGGGTATAGATTTTTGAATGGTAGTCCAGATTATCTTTTTGTCTAATCCGAAGTATTCATGTGCCACTATGTTTCTCATTGATTTCATCTTCTGCC
>CAZRYJ010000226.1:0-2850 GCA_964604245.1 uncultured bacterium
ACAAATCTTATCCTTTATTTTCTCAAATTTAACCTTTCCTATGCCTTTAACTTTCATAATTTCATATTTTGTTTTAAAACCTTTATTTTTGGTCCTGTATTCCACTATTCTATTCGCCATTACTTCTCCAATACCAGGAAGACGAATTAACTCTTTCAAGTTTGCAGAATTTATATTTATAGGGAAAGAGATAAAACTCTTCACTGTTTCCACAGGCACAGGGCGTAAAAAACCCGCTAAACTTCCGAGAAGAAGAACAACCATGATAAAAAGGAGTACTCTCCTCTCAGAGTTAGTCAGCATATCTTATTCCCAGATAATATACGGGTCCCAGTAAATCGTTGTCCGGAGACCAGGATAAATTCCTGAATGAAACAAAAGGCGAAATTCTAGTTCGGAGCCATAAAGATAACCCTCCTGTAAGATATTTCCTCGGAGAACTATAACCGGTCAGTGAAACTTCAGAGCCTATAAACCCTAAATTGCCGCTCGCATGAATTTTCCCAAATTCTCTTATGGTGCCTTTATTCTGATGGAAATATTCGAACCCAAAACTTTCCCTATCAAATTCGATATTTACAAAATAAACCTCTCCTTTCCTCCATCTAAGAATGTCTTCCCCTTCTGTATAGAAATATTTTCTACCTCCGTCAATTTTAAAACTAAACATATTTATTCTTGCTCCGTGAAAAACTCTTACCCTGGGAATAAAACTCTCCATAGGGTAAAAAACACTCGGAAAACGATCTCGAAACCTCCCCATTTTAATTTCTCCGTAATCATTGACAAAACCAACACACTTTCTTTCTTTTCCCAGCTCTCCCCTTAAGCCGGAGATTTGAACAATCAATCCATAATCAATACTTTCTTTATAATTAGCCCACCCTCCAATAAAAAACGGACTAACTAATTGATAAAAACGCACTTCAATGTCAGCAGCAAGTGAGTCCTGGAAACTAAAAACCTCAAACCAAGTAAGAAGAAATCTTCCTTCCTCTAAAAGCCACTTCGATCCTGTAGTTTTCGAAAAACGAAAATCATCCCATTTGGTATAATTACTATTAAGAGTATAAGATAGGGATTTAAGAGAAGTTTTTAGCCGATAATGGTCTGCGAAATCCCGCTCACTTACGCTTTCAACTTTTAAATCATGAAATTTGAAAGCCGCATAATTATAATCCACCTCGCGATTTAAAGCCATATTTATCCAATTTCTTTCTATTTTACTAAACCATTCAACTTCAGGTTTCACTTCAGGACTGGGTAACTCCGGAGTAAATACGTCTTCTTCGACGAAAAGTAAAAAGAGGACTAACATCCAATTACCCCTATATTTTCTTCAAACGGAGGATAAATAACTCCTTTTTCTGTAACAATTCCACTTATAAGTTCATGCGGAGTAACGTCAAAAGCGGGATTCTTAACTTCTATATCATCCGGCGCCGTTCGTAATCCCATGAATTTTGTTACTTCCTCTTCATTTCTTTCTTCTATAGGAATATCTTTCCCGCTCGCAAGACTCAAATCAAAAGTCGTACCGGGCGCCACAACGTAAAAAGGAACTCCTTTTTCTCTTGCGGATAAAGAAAGTGAATAAGTACCTATTTTATTAGCAGCGTCTCCGTTTCTCGCAATCCTATCCGCACCCGTAAAGACTCCTTTTATTTCTTCGGTTTTCATTATATGAGAAATTGCCCCATCAACAATAAGAATAGCTCTTATCCCGTTTTTCTTAAGCTCCCACGCGGTAAGCCTTGCACCCTGAAGAAAAGGCCTGGTTTCAGGAACAAAAACAGTTATATCTTTGCCTTCTTCTTTTGCCTTATAAAAAACAGCCAACGCCGTACCGATTCCTCCGGTTGCAAGAGCCCCGGCATTACAGATAGTCATATATAAAGAATTATCTTTTATTAATTTGGCACCGTTTTCTCCGAGAAGCTCCGTAAGTTTCTTATCTTCTTCATGAATCTTGATAGCTTCCTCAACAAAAACAGATGCTTCCAAATTCTCGCGCTTTTGAAGTTTTCTCATTCTTTCTACCGCGTAAAAAAGATTATAAGCTGTTGGTCTCGCTGATTCTATAAGAGCAATCTCCCTCTCTAAAGATTTCATATCCGTACTGTTTAAAGCAGCAAGTGCGATACCATAGCCTGCAGCCACCCCAATGGCAGGCGCCCCTCTAATTGTCATATTCTTGATCGCGTCGTACATCTCTTTAGAGGATTTAACATTGACGTAAACTTCCTCGTGAGGTAACTTTCTCTGGTCAATCAATTTCGCATGATCGCCGCACCACGTAATAGTATCAGCCCAAATCACTTTTCGCCTCTCCTCATATTGTAAAGCCGGCTTCTTCTAAAAGATTTCTGCTAACATCCAAAGGAAATCCAACCACATTAGAAAAACTACCTTCAATTTTATCTATAAAAGACATATTCATATCCTGGATACCATAGGAGCCTGCCTTGTCGAGGTTCTGCCCAGAATCTACATAATATAAAATTTGAGAATCGTTTAACTGATGGAATTTTACACCACTTACATCATAATCTTGCAAGAGTATTTCATCTTTCAAAACAGCAATTCCTGTAAACACTTTATGCCACTTACCGGATAAACTTCTTAACATTTTTATTGAGTCTTCTCTATCTTTTGGTTTACCAAGAATCTCATCTTCAAGAAAAACAAGCGTATCAAAACCTATAACAATGGATTCTTCTTTTTTTCTTTCGTTATTCCAAACCCATCTGACTTTTCTAACCGCGTTACAAACCACTGTTTCCTCTGGCGTTTTGAGAATAATTTCCTCAACATCCGGGGGAATAATTTCTCCGTTTATTCCAAGTTGTT
>CAZRYJ010000227.1:0-2842 GCA_964604245.1 uncultured bacterium
AAAAAAAGACCAGATTATAGCTTACGTGGAACAGGATATTCCGGGAGTTGTGAGGAAACCTATTGCAGTTAAGAGTACGATATCGGGTGTTGTATCTCTTCGTTCTGTAAATAAAGGTCAGCTTATTCGTCAGCAGGATCCAATGTTTCCCGACCCTCCCCTGGCGGAAGTCGCGAGGGTAGATAGAATTAAAGTGGAGTTTGATGTCCCGGAGAAGTTTTATATTAAAGAAGGGTTACCGATAAAAGTTGAAATACCTTCTCTTTCTAAAACGTTTGAAGGTAAAATAGAGAAAGCTTCGGTTTTTTACAATTCAAGCACCAGAACTCAAGATCTTGTTGGAGTTATTAAAAATCCAAAAAAAGAAATTCTCCCCGGAATGTTTGCAAAAGTATGGGTTGAAGTCGCGCGGGAAAATAATGCGATTTCTCTCCCGATCGATGCTGTAATAGGATTAGTTGATAAGTATGTATTTAAAGCTGAGAAAGGTAAGGCGCTACTTTCATCAGTTGAGACCGGCTTTACCAACGGTAATAATATAGTTATAAAAGATGGAATATCTGTCGGCGATACGGTTATTATAGTGGGGCAATATATTGTAAAAGATAGCGCGAAAATAGATATAAAGGAGATGAAATGATACAAGGAGCAGTAAATCGTCCTGTTTTAACTGCTGTTGGTTTTATTGTACTGGTTCTTTTGGGGATTTTCGGATGGTCGAATCTTCCTGTTTCTATGTATCCCGATATTACGCTTCCCACATTGATGGTAATGACAGTGTACGAAGGAGCATCGGCATTAGATGTTGAAGAAGAAATCTCAAAAGAATTGGAAGATGCGCTCGGTAACGTATCGAATCTTGAGACAATCAAATCGGATTCCAGAGAAAACGTATCCATTATTTCTCTTCAATTTACTTATGGAGCGAATCTTGATGAAGCCGCCAATGATGTAAGGGACGCACTGGGTTTTGCTTTTTTGCCGGACGATGCGGGGAACCCGATATTGTTTAAAATATCCGGTTCGATGGCACCAATTCTTGGTTTTACGGCGTCGACTGTGAATCCTGGTATTGACATTAAAAGTGTACTTGAAGATAGAGTTTTGGAAGAACTTTCCAGAATTCCGGGTGTAGGTTCCGCGGACTACTGGGGTGGAGGTGACGAGCGACAAATAAACATCGATATTTCTCAGGTGAAACTTGAGCAGCTTGGAGTTTCTCTCATGCAGATTACCCAGGTGTTGGAAGCCAATAATTTAAATTTTCCTCTTGGTCAGTTGGAACAGGGCGGAATAGAATATAATTTAAGGCTCCCCGCTAAGTTTGAAAATCTTGAAGAAATAGAAAAAGTAGTTGTCGGAAATAATAATGGCAAAAAGGTAGAATTGCGGGATATCGCCAACGTTAGCTGGGGTGTGGGAGAAAAAAACGGATATTTCAGAAGAAACGGAGAAGAAGCGGCTATGTTTGGTATATTTAAGAAGACCGACGCGAATACTGTAGAGGTCGCAAGATTGGTAAAGGAAAGAGTCAAAGTCCTTGGTAAAAAGTATCCGGGGCTTAACTTTGAAGTCATTTTTGATATGTCCGAAATCGTAGAGGACTCTATAAGTAATCTTGTTAATACTATAGCAATAGCGATTATTCTTGTTCTTGTTATTTCTTTTCTGCTTCTTGGAAATATTAGAGCAAGTATAATCATTGCCGTGGCTATTCCTGTTTCTTTGATTGTATCCTTTATTTATCTGTATTTATCGGATAGCAGTTTGAATATTATATCTCTTTCCGCGATAGCTATCGCGGTTGGTATGGTCGTTGATAATGCTGTCGTTGTTCTTGAGAATGTTTTCAGGCACAGGGAGGCGGGAGAAACTCGTAAGGAAGCGGCTATTTTCGGAGCGCAGGAAGTCTCCCAGGCTATTCTCGCTTCGACTATAACGACAATTGTTATATTCTTACCTTTGATGCTTACGCGGGGTCTTGTAGCGGTTATGTTCAAAGAACTCGCCATTACTATGCCTCTAATGCTTTCAGTCTCCTTCATCACGGCTATTACACTCGCGCCTATGCTTTCGTCGAAATTTCTTAAGATGAAAAAGGAAGAAGACTTTTCGGATAGATTTTTCGGCAGGCTGGAATCCGGTTATTCCGGAATGTTGAACTGGGCTCTTAGGAGAAGAGGAAGGACATTAGGAATATTTGTTCTTGTATTTTTTATTGGGATGGTTCTTTTTAGTTTTGTTTCTATGGATTTCTTTCCAAATCCCGGAAGTGATCAGTTACAGGCAGATATTGAACTTCCTATAGGAACAAGAGTGGAAAAAACAAACGAAATGGCGAAAAAGATCGAAGGACTTATCTGGAAAGAGGTTCCCGAGACTCAGAGTATTACGGTTCAAGCCGGTGGTACGGGAGATATATTTGGGGGTTCTGAGGGTTCTCACGCGATTACTATGTACCTGACAATGGGAAAAACGGATGAATCAAAGTTCCGTATCGCGGATAGGCTTAATGAAAAAGCAGGTGAAATTCCGGGGATAAAGAGAGTTAGATTTTCCGTTATGGGTGGCATGTTTGGTGGGGATGATGAAGGTGTTTTCGGAGGCGCTCCTATCGAGGTCGAAATTATAGGAGATGATCTTGAAGCGGCGGATTCGCTTGCTGAACTTTTCAAGGAAAAACTCGTTAATGTTAAAGGGATTTCTTCTATTGAGGTTTCAAGAAAGAAAGGCGGCAGAGAATTGTGGCTCGACCCGAGGGGTTCGGAAATGTATTCATATGGATTTTCGGCTTATTCTGTCGGTTATGAACTTAGAACCGCGTTCTACGGTACGGAAATCG
>CAZRYJ010000228.1:0-2820 GCA_964604245.1 uncultured bacterium
CAAATTTTTTCTGATAATCACCCTGCTTCCAGCCGGTTACTATATCGTAACCTTTCTCCATTTCCTCAAGCAACTTCGGGATGTCGTTCGCGTCGAACTGAAGATCCGCATCCATAATTACCAATATTTGTGCTGTTGAATGTCTAAAACCTGTTAGTATTGCTTCTGTTTTACCGAGGTTGGCGCGGTGACTATAAACTTTTAAATATTTATATTTCTCTTTTAATCTTTCGCCTTCTTCAAAGGTTCCATCAAAGCTGCCATCATCAACGAGAATTACCTCATAATTCCTTTTGTCCTTTTCGACAACGGAGTTTATTTCCCGCATTAGAGGGGCTAAACTTTCTTTTTCGTTAAAGGCTGGGACTATAATTGCAATATTTTTTTGAGCCATTAATCCATTATCCTTAAATTACTTAGGTTTAATTTTTATAAACCGGAGTTTTCCTACTCTTAAAACCGTATCTTTGTCAAAAGACATATTTAGTGTGAAGTCGGTAACCTTTTTGCCGTCTATTTTAAGAGCTCCGCTTGTTATTAGTCGTCGCGCTTCTCCCCGGGATTTTACAAACCCGGCTCTCTCAAGTAGTTCAACTATCCAGATTTCTTCTCCCATGGTAATTTTCAACTCTTCAATGTCTTCGGGTTCTTTATTTTTTGAAAAGATTTTTATAAATTCTTTTTTTGCTTTTTCCGCTGTTTTTTTGACATGATATAGAGAAACAACTTTTTCGGCGAGATCCATTTTTATATCTCTCGGGTTCTCGCCTGCTTCAAGCCTCTTTTTTATGGTTGCAAGGGAATCTTCGTCATAGTCCAGGCATAATTTAAAGTATCGAAGTATCAGATCGTCCGGAATTGACATCAATTTCCCAAACTGTTCCTTCGGAGATTCTGTTACTCCAACATAATTTCCGTAAGATTTGCTCATCTTTCTAACGCCATCTAATCCTTCCAGTATAGGCATAAGCATAACCACCTGAGGTTCCTGGTCGAAACTTCGCTGCATATCCCTGCCTAGAAGATGATTCCAATGCTGATCTGTACCTCCAAGCTCTATATCCGCTTCGACAGCTACAGAATCATATGCCTGAAAGACGGGGTAAAGAAATTCATGAAGAGCTATCGGTTGTTCATCCTTGAATCTCTTTGCAAAATCATCTCTTTCCATCATTTTTGCCATAGTAATTCTGGAAGTAAGTTTTACAATTTCGGAAGGAGTCAATTTTGCAAGCCATTTGGAATTGTGTCTTATTTCTGTATTTTTCTTATCCAGGATTTTAAATATTTGTTTTTCATAACTTTTCATGTTTTGTTTAACATCTTCTTCAGTTAAAGGAGGTCTTGTCTTGGAGCGGCCTGAGGGATCCCCTATTCTGGCGGTGAAATCTCCGACGACAAGAACTGCCGTATGACCAAGTTCCTGAAAATCTCTAAGTTTTCTAAGAACGACCGCAAAACCAAGATGAATATCCGGCGCGGTTGGGTCTATCCCAAGTTTTACTCTCAAGGGTCTTTTTTTCTTTAGCTTTACTTTTAGCTCTTCTTCAGGTATTACCGTTTCGACCCTTGCCAGTATTTTCTCTAGTTTAAACTTTATTTTTGTCCTCCCGAAGGAATATTTAGAAGAGGTGTCAATTTTTGATCGAATGGAGTTACAATTACGGTATTGTTGGGTGAATTAACGAGTTGCTGAAGTGTCTTAATGTAATACCATTGTAGATAATTACCTGAAAGAGACCTTGCAATAATTTTGTTGTAATCTGAAACACCTTGGGCCTCTACAGCTTTCCTTTCTGCTTCTCTTCTTTCTTTATCCAGGACAAACTCCATTTTTTCGGCTTCTTGTTTTGCCGCCATTTTAGCATTGATTTCATTTTGTACTTTATCAGGTAATTTTACATCTCTTAATAAGACTCTCTCTATTTCTACTTTTCTATCTTTTACAGCGCTTCTAAGATTTTCACTAATTTCTATTGAAACGGATTCTCTATTTTGAGTGTAAATATCTTCCACTTTATAATTAGAAATAACATTACGTATAGATGTTCTTGCCGCTGGTCGTACAATTTTGTCTACATATTGAGTCCCCAGTGTACTATATACTTCAGCCGCACCTTCCGGCATTAATTTATACCATACTGTTACGTCGAGCCGAACCATAAGACCTTCCGAAGTAAGAGCCTGTATGGCATCATCCCCTCTTAGCTGCCCTTCCCTGGATATTCCGCTCATCGTATAATCTTCTGTCCTGATGCTCATTTTCTCGATAGACGCGAAAGGATTAACTAAATGAAGACCATTTTTCAATGTTGTTTCCTGGACTTTACCAAAAACAATTACCACTCCGACATTTCCGGGTGGGATTAAACGAACCATGGAAGCAATGAGAAAAATGAAGGACAAAAACATGACACCGAAAGGAATTAGTTTCCCTTGAGGATTTCTTTTAATCTCCGGAGAACCTAACATTACTATTCCTACAACAAGACAAAGCACAAATAAGAAAACTAACATTTTATACCTCCTGATAACTTTATAGCGGCGCAGGGACTCGAACCCCGGACACGTGGATTATGATTCCACTGCTCTGACCAGCTGAGCTACGCCGCCTTACCTTATGACTTAATATATTTCAGCGCATTGAAATGTCAAGTTCTTTATGTTTGGTTGCGATAGAGTTTCCGCAATACTTTCTTACGTACCAACGGACTAACGATTTTATTTTCCAGACTTGACTAAAGTTGAGTTACTATTATTTTAGGCTATGGAAAAATTAGCTCAGCTGGAAAAAGAGTTTGATTACGAATTACTTACAGA
>CAZRYJ010000229.1:0-2794 GCA_964604245.1 uncultured bacterium
AGAGCAAAAATAGTTAGACAGTTAGGAGGTTAGGACGTTAGGTTGTCTAAAAAAACCGAACTAACGAACCCACGAACCAACTGAAAAAAGGAACAACAAATCGCACAAATAGCACAAATCCTTTTTACTGAAACCTGAAACCTAAAAAACCCAATACCTTAGACCTATAAGCTGTCAGCCGTCAGCTTTTTTCTCACATATAGAACATGTAGTTATTGTAGTTTTCTTACCAGGACCCGGAACCTGGTATCTGGTACCCCCAAAGAATAGCTCAGATATAAGCTATTCTTTGTTTATATTCCTAACTTAAAAATCCTCCGGTTCCAGGAATCGACGCAGTATAGAAATGAACCGCTGCCGGCAAGTACTCCGGGTCTGTAACAGGGTGAGTTGTATGTTTCAATAAAGTTTCCGCTCATATCTATTTTATAAATAACTGTCCAATCGTACTGATCATACGAAAAAGATGCCCATAAATTTGTACCGGCATATGCAAGCCCGCCTAAATCGCGTGAATATAAATCGTTTATTTCTTCTACATTTCCGTTAGATGGATCTATTCTACATAACTTAGTATCAAACAGCATATAACTACGAATAACACTCCAGATATAACCGGAAGCATAGGTCAAATATGACTCGTGCTCGTCATATGGGACTGATGAAATTACTGCACAAAGAGTATTAAGTTGATAAAGACTATCATCATATCCACACCAGAGATACGAACCATCCCAGGCAAGGCCGAAAGGACTGAGAAAAGTCCCGTGAATATTAAAAGATTCTACAACATTCCCATTACCCTCATCTACCTTATAAATCATAGCATATTCGGTATCGACTTCTAAAACCCATAAATTCTCTCCATCAAAACACATGTCTATGACGTTTCCTATGGAAGAATCTAAAGGAACAGAAGCAATAGAGGAAAAATCAATCCGATCGGTATACCTGCAATACCAGCGTCCTGAATCTCCCGTTGCGGCATTCGAATAGCTTCCTTTAATCTCGGTTTCGCTATCTATGTCGTGAGTATACACAGTAGCTACAAAAGTTATTTCGTTATCCAAATCCGAAAAGTCAATATGTGTTAAAACTACCGTACCGGTACCGCCAACTCCTGAGGACGAATAATCCTTGCTCGCCTCCCCCACTACTTCAAGGTACTCTATCCCCATTCCCGGAATGGTTATTGCTCCGCTGAGTTCTTCATACCTGACCCGTAAATCGAAAGTAAACGTTCCACGCTGGTCGTAATTCTTTTCACTCATCCAGTTTCCTTCCCATTTTAAATCAAAACAATTGGAATCGCCGCCGCAGGAAATAAGAATTAATACGGATACAATCACTAAAGATAAAAATCTAATTTTCATATTTAAATCTCCTTGTTTTTATTAAATAAGATTATAAAAAAAATTCAGAAAAACAAGGGAGAATTTTTCCCTATTCAACTATTCAACAATTTAACCATTCAACTTGCCTCAAAATTCTGCGGCAAAACACGTCTTGTCAAAAATAAAAAAAACAATATAATTAAAAAAATGAAAAATCTGAAAGATCAGGCTTTTTCTCTTTTAAAAGGAAACATAAAAAAGGGACACAGCAAAAATTTCAAAAGAGATTATTTTTACCTGTCCCCTGATTCGGTTCATTTTCACCAATGGTTCTGGGATTCTTGCTTTCACATAATTGTAATGTCAAAACTTGACTCCGGGACGGCAAAAAAAGAATTTGAAACCCTAATCTCGGTTCAACAGGAAGATGGCTTTATACCGCATATTGTTTTCTGGAAATGGAGACTGAAAGATAGATTCCAGAAATGGTGGCAAAAGGAAGTAAACTCATCAAAAACGAATCTCTTCACTGCCGAAATCCAGCCTCCTGTAATCGGTCTTTCACTTCTCGAAATTTATAAGAACACGAATGATTTAGAGTTCGTGAAGAGAAATATTGAAAAAGTAGAAAAATATTATCTGTATCTCAAGGGAAAAAGAGACCCGGATAAAGACGGTCTCATCTCGATAATAACTCCTATGGAATCGGGCATGGACCTTTGCTCGCATTACGATATTCCATTCGGCAATACAAAACACGACCCTCTGGCAACTAAAAAACATATAACCGAAATACTTACCAAATACAAAAATTGGAACTGGGACCTCGACAAAATTTTCGAATCATCTCTTTTCGATGTAGAAGACGTATCATTCAATACTATTTATTGTCTGGGCTTACATGCATTAGCAGAGCTGTACGGAGAATTCAATGAAAACAAACAGAAAGAAATAAGGAAATGGGCTAACAACGTAAAAGAATGTATCATAGACAAATTATGGTTCGACGACCAACAAATATACTTCAGTTTATATCACAATGGAACTGCAGAGATTCCAATGGAAGTAAAAACAATCTCTTCCCTATTCCCTTTAACTCTTTCCATTCCAAATTTTCAGTTAAATTATTTAATCGGACATCTGCAAAACGAAAGAGAATTCTGGAGTCCTTACCCTATATCAAGTGTATCGATGGATGAATCTTCATTTGGACCCCTAACTGATACTCGTCTCATATGGCGAGGAACAAGCTGGATTAACACAAACTGGTTCATAGCAAACGGATTAGAAAAGCACGGGTATACTGCCTTGGCTAAAAAAATTGCGCGTAAGACAATCGAACTCATATTAAAATTCGGGTTCTGCGAATACTACGACCCATTTGACGGACACCCGGGCAGGGCAATGAGAAATTTCGGCTGGTCCACCCTCGCGATCGATTTCATCGATCTCCTGAACCG
>CAZRYJ010000230.1:0-2770 GCA_964604245.1 uncultured bacterium
CTTACCTTCACTTTACGATTTTTTAATTGAGTAATACGATTCTAAATCCTAATTTTACCACAAAGGACACCCTGGTACGGTCGGCTCCTCCCTACAGGGTAGGCAAAGAGCACAAAGTTTTTTGTTTTTTTTGAGCTAACAGCTAAAGGCCAAGGACCAAAAGCTAAGTTCAACAACAAATCACTCGAATTTTTTCTTCTGTTTTCTTCCGTTATCCGTCGACGGTCTTCGGTCGGGCTTTTCCTTAAGACCTAATTCTCACACAGAGAACACTGAGACACAGAGTTTTTTCGCCCAAACCCACCTCCAATCTTTTTTACATATAGAACATGTAGATAATGTATGTCTTTGTTGTTGTTCACTAATTAACCAATCAACTGATTCACCAATTAACCGATCCGAAGAATCTTCTCCCCTTGAATATTTAGGCAAGTATGCGCATAATTGTATAAACGGAGCAAAATTTTGAAATGTCCGAATTGTAAAGAAAGCGAATTAACTCCGGTAATGACTAAAAACGGAGTGCTTGTAGATTATTGTCCGAGATGCGAAGGTATCTGGCTGGACAGGGGAGAAATATATTATTTCACAAAATCTCCCGAATACCTGCGCCGGAGGATTAAGGATGGGTTGAAAAATTCCAGACTCTCTAAAAAATTAAACCCCCACACCCAGACTCCCCTTACCGCACTTCCTCTCAGGGGAGACAAAACGATAATTTACTACTGCCTTAAGACAGGCGGTATCTGGATAAATAAAGACGTATTGGATGAATCACTAAAGGAAAAATATTTCTTCCTAAGGATTGAAATAGATAAAAACACCTTTCCATCCGAACTCACTCCCCCTAAAGGAATACCGTTTCATCTGCCTAACCTGGCTCTTACTTCCGGAGTGACTCTTTTCTTACTTTACGGATTACTTTCGCTTATTCTCATTACCCTGGTAAATCTCGAATACCTTGAACCAATATTAGCTTTAATCCTCGGAATCGGGATTGCATTTATACAATTTATATTTTCTCCCTTTATAATGGATCTCACTTTAAGATTTTTATATAATATGAGATGGACTTCGCTTGAAAGATTACCTCTCCATCTGCAAACCTTTTTAAAAGATCTTTGTCCTAAAAACAATATCAGAATTCCTCGTTTTGGTATAATTTATGATGGTTCGCCCAATGCTTTTACTTACGGACACACTCCCAACAACGCGAGAATTGTAATCACTTCAGGGCTTATTGATCTGCTGGGAGAAGAAGAACTCGAGGCTGTAGTAGCACATGAGGTTGGTCATGCCGTACACTGGGACATGCTGATAATGACTATAGCATACGTAGTACCTTTAATTTTATATTATATTTACCGTACCTTAATTCGAATCAAAACAAGTGGAAAAGATAAATCTGCCCCATTCCGTTATGCGATTGCAATCGGTTCATACATTCTTTATCTGATTTCCGAATACATTGTTCTTGGATTTTCCCGTATAAGAGAATTTTTTGCCGATAGATTCGCGGGCGATCATTGCAATCCGAACGATTTAGCTTCCGCTTTAGTTAAAATCGGCTACGGTCTCGCGGGAAAGGGTAAAAAAGATGATGACAGAAAACCACAGTTAGAATCGATAAAAGCAATGGGAATATTTGACCCAACATCGGCACTCTCTTTAGCTGTTTCCTCATATCATCCGAGATATATGGGAGGAGAGGTCGACAAAGAAACCTTAAAAAGAGTTATGAGATGGGATCTATGGAGTCCCTGAGCAATGTACTATGAACTACACTCAACCCATCCTTTAATCGCTAAAAGACTGCTCGCTTTAAGCAGACAGTCCGAAACTAAAGGTAAACTTCCTTACGTTATTTTCAACGAGAGACGCCCGGAAAGTTACTGGGATGAATTTTTGCTTGATTTTTTAATCGTATTACTACCTGTTATTGCCGTTTTATTAAGTGCCGTATTGTTCTTTATAAAACAGGATGCCATGTTCCTTAAATTAGGTGTTTTTTTATTGGGTGGAGTTTACCTTGTTAGAACCATTTTTTCGTACAATTTTTCATTTTTCCCGGAGATGAGAATCTCATCACTTCTAAAGAAAATTAAAGTGTCCGGTGTACGCGGGGTACCGTGTATGATAAAAGGTAGAATTATCGGAAGAGGTGTACCCGGACTCATCTGGAGCGAAGATTTTGTCTTGCAGGATAACACGGGAATAATATTCCTTGATTATCGTCAACCTCTCGGCGTATGGAATTTTCTCTTCGGACTGCTAAGGGCAAAAAGATATGCGGGTGAAGAGGTAAAAATCACCGGTTGGTATCGTCGCGCACCCATCCCTTATATAGAAATAAAAACATTAGAAACATCCACAGGTAAAAGCAAATGCTACGTTTTTAACGTAAAAATCGCCTGGGGAATAATTCTTACACTCCTCGGTGCGGTTCTTCTTGTTTTACACTCAACCTAAATCAAAAGGAGGATAAATGAAAAGAATTTTATTATTGTTAGTCTTATTTAGTCTTCCGTCTTTATTGTCTGCTCTTATAATCGATCACAATTGTGTTAATATAACACAAATCCCCGAATCCGCGATACTGGCAGCCAAGGATTCACTTCACATAGCTTACGGTCACACTTCTCATGGCAGACAAATAGTAACTGAAGGAATGGCAGGACTTGTTGACTTTGCAAATGGCGGGGGGAAGGGGCTTTCCTTAACAGATAGTATCTTTGCATGGAATAACGGCGGAAGTGAAGGAGCTCTCGAT
>CAZRYJ010000231.1:0-2768 GCA_964604245.1 uncultured bacterium
CTTGAAGAAGGTATAAATTTTGACGGTTCTTCTATTGAAGGTCTGGTGAGAATAGAAGAGTCGGATCTTACCGCAAAACCAGATCTTTCCTCCACGTATATTTTTCCGGACGAAAATGATAAAAAAACAATTATTTTCATTTGCGATATATATTATCCTGATGGAAAACCTGTTGAATCTTCTCCAAGATATGTTTTGAAAAAAACCCTTGATAAAATAAAAAAGAACGGATGGGCTTTCTTCGTGGGTTCAGAACTTGAATTTTTCTATTTTTCCGAAAAAAAAGACCTCACCAATCGAGACACCAAAGGGTATTTCGACGTCATTCCCTACGACAAATATGACGAAATTTCGGAAGAAATCGTAAATATTTTAAACGAAGTTGGCGTAGAAGTTGAAGTAGCTCATCATGAAGTCTCGGAAAATCAGCATGAAATTGATCTGCGATATGGTGAAGCTTTAAAAATGGCAGATCATATTCAAGTTGCAAAATATGTAGTTAAAGAAACTGCGCGTGAAAACGGCGTCTTTGCAACATTTATGCCGAAACCCGTTTTCGGACTTAATGGGTCCGGTCTCCACATTCATCAATCTTTCTTTTCCGGCGGAGAAAATATTTTCTACGATAAAAAAGATAATTATCATCTTTCGGCTCTTGCCAAGTATTATACTGCAGGACTTCTTAAATACGCAAAAGAAATAACTTCTATAACAAATCAATGGGTAAATTCATACAAGAGACTTGTTCCGGGGTATGAAGCACCTGTTTATGTTTCATGGGGAAGACAAAACAGGTCAGCTCTACTCCGGGTACCATCATTTAAAAACACAACCTCATGCCGGGTAGAATATAGAACTCCGGACCCTGCAACAAATCCTTACTTGTCTCTCTCGGCTATGCTTGGTGCCGGACTAAAAGGAATAAAAGATAAATTACCGTTAGGGGAACCGATTGAAGAAGATATTTATACAATGTCTAAGGAAAGAAAAGAAAAACTGAATATAGAAATACTCCCTGATTCGCTTTATACAGCAATAATGGAAACAGAACAAAGTAAAATGGTCAGGAATCTCTTCGGGGAGAAATTTTTTAATAAATACATTCAGAACAAAAAAGCAGAGTGGGAAAACTACAGGATACAGGTAACCGATTACGAAATCGAAAAATATCTCTCATTGTAAACTATCTTGACTTGTTAATGTATAACAATTAATATACTTAAGAAAGAGGAGAATAAGTAATGAAAATCGCAATAACCGGATATGGTAAAATGGGGCAAATTACAGAACAACTGGCTTTGGAAAACGGCCATGAAATTGTTTCAACTATTGATCCTATCGAGAAATCGGCAAAATTCAAAGAGTTAAACGAAGAAGCTCTCTGTTGCGCCGATGTTGTTATTGATTTTACTGTCCCGGCTATTATTCTTGAAAATATAGATAATTATATAAAATATGGCATAAATGCAGTAATTGGTACTACCGGCTGGTACGAACATTTAGAAGAAGTTAAAGAAAAAGTTTCGAAAAGCGAAATAGGGCTTATCTGGTCAGGCAATTTTTCGATTGGAGTTAATCTTTTCTTCCGAATAATAAAACAAAGTGCCGGTTTAATGAGTAATTTTACATTATATGATGTAATGGGATATGAAATTCATCACAACAGAAAGAAAGACAGTCCTTCAGGGACTATGAATATGATTGGCAAGATTCTTCTTGAAAATATTAAAAATAAGAAAAAACTCATAACGGAAAAACTCGACAGGAAAATTTCAGAAGAAGAAATACATCTTGCTTCAATAAGGGGAGGCAATGTCCCCGGAACCCATGTGGTAGCCTTCGATAGCGAAGTCGACACCATTGAATTAAAACATACAGCAAGAAGCCGAAAGGGTTTAGCCGTAGGAGCGTTAAAAGCTGCCGAATGGATAAACAACAAGAAAGGTTTTTATAGTATCGAAGATATGATGATTGAATTCATAGGAGGTTAAAATGTTTCAGGGTGTTTTTACCGCATTAGTTACACCATTTAATGCAGATAAAAGTATAAACGAAGAAGATCTTAAAAAATTAGTGGATTTAAATATTGAAAACGGAGTATCGGGTATAGTTCCGATGGGAACGACAGGGGAATCCCCTACTCTTAACCATGACGAACATATACAGGTAATAGAAATAGTTTGCAAACATGTTAACAAAAGGGTACCGGTTATAGCAGGAACCGGCTCAAATTCTACAAGAGAAGCTCTTTTTCTGACTTCCAGAGCTAAAGATTTGGGAGCGGACGCAAGTCTTCAGGTAGCTCCTTACTACAACAAACCAACCCAGGAAGGATTCTATCGTCACTTCAAAGCAATTGCCGACGAAGTTGACCTTCCCATGATAATCTACAACATACCCGGAAGAACCGGCAAAAATATCGAAACCGATACAATAGTAAGATTAGCCGAACATCCTAATATCATAGGCGTAAAAGAGGCATCAGGCAGCCTTCCTCAGATGATGGATGTTATATATAGAACTCCTGATAATTTTATTGTACTTTCAGGAGACGACAATTTAACTCTTCCCTTAATGGCAGCAGGCGGAAAGGGTGTTATTAGTGTAGCAAGCAATATCATTCCTGACAGGATGAGCGCAATGGTAAGAGCAGGGTTAAACGGGAACTTTGAAGAAATGCGAAAATTACATTACGAACTTTTGCCTTTCTTCAAAGTTGAGTTTATCGAAACAAATCCAATACCAATAAAAACAGCTCTTGCGATGAA
>CAZRYJ010000232.1:0-2697 GCA_964604245.1 uncultured bacterium
CCAAAAACAACAAATTTCTTTTTTCTGGATGAGTTGATTTTATTACGATATTCATACGGTGCGTAGCACCGAGTCATGAGTCGCCAGTCATTAGTCACTAGTCGAAAAATAAAACAAACGATATTCATGGTATGTTTGAAATTTAATGTACGTATTCGATATGTCAATAGGTATAATAATTACATACATTAAATTAGTTAAATGGTTAATTAGTAAAAAAACAAACAAAAAACTTAAGGTGATTTAACGTCTGTCTTTTGCTCCTCATTCAACTTTTCTTGTATTCTTCTAATGCTGTCTTTTGCGTCTTCGCCTAAAGTATATGCTTCGCCACCTGTACTGACATCGGAAAAATTTTCAAGCACTTTTTGATACTCAATTAAAGCTTGATTGTAATCTTTAACCTTCATTTCGTATGTAAAGGCAATTTCGAATTGCGCACGCCCACGGACTTTTCTGTCAAAACTAGAATCCAAAAATTTCCTGTAACAATTAATTTTTGCTTGAGGGTCCTTAAATAAATATCCTATCCTACCTAAAGCACTAATCGAATATAAGCTAACTGCACCTGAGTTGACTTGACCTCTCCAACTATTCGGAAATTCAGCAACTATTTTCTCGTAAATTTCGAGCGCTTTTTCTTTATCTACTTCACAATCCGCTAAAACCATATAGGCTTCCGGATGTATTTCGCCGAAATACAAGCCTTCAACTAGATACCCTTGATTCGGGAACTTATTTATTAAAATATTGCATATCTCTCTAGCTTTTAATGTATCAAGAATGGTCTTGCCGAATATATCTTCTCTATACATATTCAAGATGCTCACATAAGCATCAACAGCCACTTTATTACCATAGCGGTCTACATCTTCAGGATAATTATTAATAACTAATTTATAAGCTTTAATTGCTTCTTCTTGCATTGGATATACACAATAATGATAATCAGAATTGTAGAGATCTCCTATCCTTAACTGTGCTAAAGGGGCAATTTTTGTTCCTATTTTAGACCGATACCATAGATCTGTAATTGGCATTTCAGCTGCGGGATATTTCCGAACAACTTCCCCGTAACTTTCTATCGCTTTTTCTCCTGCAACTTCAGGATTTTCAAGATAACTACCGCCGGAACCGATTAGACTCTCATAATGTTTAGCTAACAAGTATTGAGTAAATCCCGCAAGTTTACAGTCTGGGTACTTCTCTAATATTTCCCGGAATATGTTCTCATTTTCCTTAGAACGCTCCTTCGAATTTATCCGGTATTTAAAGAATAACTCTAAAGGTTTTCTATCGTAATCAGAGTAATTTTCGATAAGGTTTATTATGTTTTCTACATTATCAACATAATACCTGCCAATATCTGGTACAGAGATTAACTCTTTGGAAAGTCTTAATGCTTCATCATAATCCTTATCTTTATAAATCAGGCTATCTATTTTTGAATATATGCTGTTTATTTCTCTTCTTGTTAGTGCCTCTGCATTAAGAAAGGAAAACAAAATTAAAATATAAAAGACTCTATAATTTTTATACATATTTCTATCTCCCCATTACCTTTAAAATTATATTAAATTTCTTGAGTAAAAATTACGAAATGTTTTCGTTTAGTCAAGTGTTTGGGACGACTCAATCGACCAATGACGGGGATGCTGCGCGTTTTATTATCCAAAATATTTGATGATTCTGTTTCTGTTTTCGTTTTCTTTATCTCCTTTATAATAAATTTCTATCAGAGTTATTTTATCCCTCTCGTTTTCTACTTCTTTATACGCGTAAATGACCCTAATTCCCGAATAACTGCCTCCTCCTTTAAGCGACTGACAGCTAAACCTTTTGGTTTTATAGATTTTCGGTTCCTTTATTCCCAAACCGGGAATTCTGTATAATCCCTTAACATTTTGCTTTTGAATATGATGTATATAAACTTGAGCCAATAAAAATCTATCTAAATCTTTCTCTAATGTTCTGTGTTTCTTCAATTTCTTCATATCTTTATCAAATTCAGGCAAACGGATAACTTCTAAATGTTCTTCAATCTTCAATATCGTATTCTCTCACATTGTACGGTGGATTTCTGTAAAATACTAATTCGTAATCTATAGGCTCTTCATCCTCTGTAGTCATCCATGGAATATCTCCATGTGAATATTCGCTTATTTGATTTGCATTCATATCGGAAAGCCTGTTAAGAACGTCATCTATTACTCCGATTTCGGGGGCGCTCAGTTTTATTAGATTGGGCTTCCTTAAAGGAAGATATTTTGTTTGAGGATAGCTGTAATAATCGCTATCCACTTTTTCGATTTCCCTTTCTTTAATCATTTTACTCACAAGTTTCGCAAACTCTACAGGGGTTGGACCATATTTGTTTTTAATATAAGAAGCCCCAATAAACTGTTCTTCATATTTTTCGTAATAATCGAAATCGATAAAGTAAAGAAGTTTATAGATGACAGTCTCTCCCACATTAGCTTTTGAGCCGATTTTGTTAAGAATATACAGCAAAACCTCTTTAAATTTTTCAAAATTTTTCTGAGGTACACTTATACGCATTACAGGAGCTTCATTGGCTTTCTCTTTAAACTCTTTCTTCTCTTCTAAAATTACTTCTATATCCTTCTTCAAATTCATTAAATCATCGACATCGACCTTGAAAAATTTGGCCAATTTAAACAATTCCTCAGCTCCAAC
>CAZRYJ010000233.1:0-2667 GCA_964604245.1 uncultured bacterium
AAAGGTTACGATATAGTAACCGGCTGGAAGCAGGGTGATTATCAGAAAAAATTTGTATCCGGAATCTACAATTTCTTGTCAAGACGTCTTTTTCACTTGCCAATACATGATCAAAATGCAATCAAGGCATTACGCAGTAACGTCTTAGCGGAAATAAATTTAAGAAAAGACTGGCATCGTTATATAGTAGCCCTGGCTGTAAGCAAAGGGTTCAAGGTTTCAGAGGTTAAAGTAAGGCTAAGAGAGCGCAGGTTTGGTGAATCTAAATATACGGGGAAGGGGAGAGTTGTAGTTGGAACTATGGATCTTTTGGCAGTAAAAATGCAAATCTCTCTTTTAAGAAAACCATTTTTATTTTTTGGTACTTCAGGCGCTATTCTTATTATTTTAGGTGCATTTGTTGGTATTTACGGTATTATTCAGCGTTTTGTTTTTCAGCATGGTTATAGACCTCTTTTATATCTGGTTACTCTTATGATTGTTTCGGGTCTGGTGCTTTTTACCGTAGGTTTTATAACCGAAGCAGTTGCTGCTTTAGCCGAAAACGTAAAAAGACTCGAAAGGGAAAACTCCGAACGTGAATCTAAGAAAGACTCTACAGAAAACCAGGGATAAATTCAGTAAAAAACTACGAAATCTTTTTGGGAAAAGAGATCCCGAAGCTTTAGTAGATATTGAAAATCTATTAATAGAGTCGGATTTCGGTGTCGATACTGCTGTTTACTTAATTAAAAGCCTTGAGAAAGTAACTCCGGACAAATACCTTTCAACGCTTAAGAATGAGCTAATCAACATACTCAAAGCGCCTGTTAAGGAAAAGTCTTATATAAAACCTATTGTTGAGTTATACGTTGGTGTAAACGGAGTGGGGAAAACCACTACAATAGGGAAAAGGGGATGGACTCTTCATTATAAAGAAGGTAAAAAAGTTCTTTTGGCTTCCGGAGATACTTTCAGAACAGGTGCTGTAGAACAATTAAGTAAATGGGGAGAAAGGATTGATTCCGACGTAATACAATCCGACTACGGAGCTGATCCTGCTTCCGTGTGTTTTGATGCGGTTGACGCGGCAATAGCCCGAGAAGTTGATTATGTCTTAGTCGATACAGCCGGAAGACTGCACACGCGTAATGATTTAATGGAAGAAATGAAAAAAATGAAAAAAGTTTTGGAAAAAAAACGAAAAGATTTGCCTCAGGAAACCATTTTAGTTGTAGATGGAACAACTGGACAAAATGCGCTTGCGCAAGCAAGACAATTCAATGAAGCAATAGGAATAACGGGAATTGCTTTAACCAAGCTTGATGGTACTGCAAAAGGCGGAATAGTTATTTCCATAGTTAACGAAATAGGTATACCCGTAGAATATATCGGTATAGGAGAAGAAAAGGAAAACTTAATTCCTTTTTCCCCGGAAGATTTTGTGGAAGCATTGCTTTCTGAATAAGTATATTCTATCAAAATGAAAGCAGAAGAATATATTAACAAAGATCTTACAAACACAATAGAAACCGGCAAAATAAGTGTTATGCCGGTTTGGTTTGATTCTATGGGCGCAAAATCTATGTGCACATTTATAGAAACACCTGAAATTAAACTAATTGTAGACCCCGGATATGCAATAATGCAGCATTCCTATCCTCTGGACGAAGAAGATAAGATAAATTTTCTGGAAGCAGCCGAAAAAAGGGTAAAAGAATATACGAAAAAAGCCGATATAGTGATAATAACTCATTTTCATTACGATCACCATAAAAGACCCGTTGAATTCCCGGAAAGCTATATAGATAAGATGCTCTACATAAAGAATCCCAACGAATGGATTAACTATTCCCAGTGGAAAAGAGCAAGAATATTGTACCAGGATATAATGACCATATTCGAAAATATTTTTAAGATCAATGACTTTATGAAAGAACCGGAGAACAAAAACTACGAAGACCCTTATCATAATCTTAGTTTGGTACAGCAAAAGGACTTTGGTGAATACACAAACAGACGCGAAGAATTATTGAAAATGCGAAAAGCCAATATGTATAACAGTGTTGAAGCCTGGATGACAAAAAAATGGTTGACAGAGTTTAAGATCAGAAATACCAGTATAAATTTTATAAAAAAAGAAGAGATAAATTTTGGCAAAACCAGTATTTGTTTCCCCGGAACACTTTTTCATGGTATTGAATATGCGAAGACCGGTTGGGTTGAACCGGTAATAGTAAAAAGAGGGAAAAAGAAAGTATTATTTTCTTCGGATATCATGGGGCCAAACATCGAAGATTACGCACAATGGATCATAGATGAGAATCCTAACGTAATAATCCTTGATGGTCCTTCAACATACCTTTTGGGCTATATGTTCAATCAGGTTAATTTGGATAGGTGTATAGAAAACGTTTCAAGAATCCTGAGAGAGGCTGATTTCGAGATCATGATTTACGATCATCATTTACTCAGAGAAAGAAAATTCAGAGAACATATGGGGAACTTCTACGATACTGTTTATGAAAATCGCAAAAGAGTCGTGACAGGTGCTGAATGGTTCAACTTACCACCCCTTGTAGATTTAATTTAATGAATATTTTTGGTTAATTTGAATGTTTTTGATTAATAAGGATATAACAATAAAAAACAAAGGAGGTAAATAGTGTTAAATATAGTATTAATTGC
>CAZRYJ010000234.1:0-2648 GCA_964604245.1 uncultured bacterium
CTTTTTCGCCATCAGCTTTCTCCCCTTGTTTCTTCATGAGCAGTTTTTATAGCTTCCATATTCTTCGTAACTATCTCTTCCGGTTTACCTCTAAATTTTATTTTCAGTTTGTGCTCGATACTCTTTAGCATTTTATTGTAATCCAGGATATCGGAAACTTTAGACAACGCTCCGAGCATCGGAGTGTTCGGCTTGTTCAATCCTATTGTATCCATTGCTATTTTTGAAGCATCAAGAGTATAAACCTTTATCTTTGGATTGACAGATAATTTTTTTCTGATCTCACCAGGAGAATCGGACGTATTGACTATAAGAATACCATCTTCGCCCAAACCGTCAAGAACATCAACTGTAGTAAGTAAAGACGGGTCAAGAACCAGTACAATAGCCGGATTGGCAACACCGCTGTG
Source organism: uncultured bacterium (assembly GCA_964604245.1). Taxonomy (GTDB): domain Bacteria; phylum Hydrothermota; class UBA3072; order UBA3072; family UBA3072; genus JAFGHJ01. The sequence continues at coordinate 411 of CAZRYJ010000234.1, forward strand.
CAATCTTATAGGTTTCTTACTCAAACGGTTAAAAGCGCTCACAGGCGCTCCTGTTCGTTCCGGACCATATTCGGGAAATGCCTGAATATACATTCCTGTATCAATGGCGGCTTCTCCGAAAAGTAAGGCTGCTGTCTTGGCTCCTTGACCACCCCTGCCATGCCATCTAATCTCGATTAAATCCTTAGCCATTATTTACTCCCTTTTTTACTCAATCTATATAGTATTTCCTCAATGTCAAGGGATTTTTTCTATACTTTGAGCAAAAAATTAACTTCTTTGACTTTTTCCCCTGCATTCTTTTGAAACGCCCTTACCATTGCAATATTTCCGACACCAATTTCAATTAACTCGCCGAGATTTTCAAGATTTATACCCCCGATCGCTACCAGAGGAATATTCACATTCCGAAAAACTTCCTTAACAGTCGAAAGTCCAATGGGAGCATAGTCTTTCTTAGTAGGAGTGGCAAACACAGGACCAATTCCAATATAATCGGCGCCTTTTTTTTCTGCCTCCAGAGCCTGCTCTAAGGAATGCGTAGAAACACCAATTATAAACCCATCAGGAGTTATTTCTCTTGCTTTTTGCAGGGAAACATCATCCTGTCCGAGGTGAACTCCATCCGCTCCCGATAACAACGCGATATCAATAAAATCATTAACAATGAACAGTGAATTGGCTTCTTTTGTAATTGCTCTGATTTCATCGGCAATCTTTAACATTTCATGTCTTTCAGACTTTTTATCTCTATACTGTATAATACGCGCCCCGCCCTTGCACGCTTCACTGGTAATTTTAATATGATTACCGCTTGTTATAACGTAAGCTCCGAAAGGAGAATTCATAATCTGTGGCCATATTTTAGGATTTGGGATTTGGGGGTTGGGATTTGTAATAACAAAATAATTTTTGGGGTTGTGTGGTAGGGCTCTGTGTTCTCTGCGTCTCTGTGTGATAATAATTTTTGGGTGTTGGGATGGGATTCTAACTTCTGGCTTCTGGCTTCTGAATTCTCAGTTATCATTTCCCCAATTTTTCGGAAATAATTCCCGCGATTTTCTCTCCTGAGCGCAGCATTCCTCCGAAGACAGGACCCATACGCGGAGCCCCCTTAACAGCATTCGCAGCCATACCGGTTACAAACAAACCCGGGAAAACTTCCGAAGCATTATCTACAGTCAATTCTTCTCCCCTATCCGCCCACATAGACATTTCACCAATAACCTTACCGGTACTCGTATCAAGAACCGCATCCATTTTCCGGGAAACGATAGCACAGACTTCCGAGGGATGTCCTGTTCCGTCAACAATATATTTGGCTCTTATCGTTAATGGATCAACGTGCAAACCTATGTGCTCGACAGGAGACCATTGCAAAACAAGCCCGTTAATTTTTTTCTCACCGTCCTCTTCCCTGAACATCACATCCACTACTTTTATAAGGTTAAATATTTTAACGTTCGATTTCACGCATTTTGATATTAAAGTCGAAGCCAGTTCTACGCTATCTGCGGTATAGTATCCTTTTTTCTTCTCTTTATATTCCACTCCGATTTTATCCAAAAGATGTAAAGCCGTATCCTGCATAACCACCTCATTGAACATCATACCCCCACCCCAGATACCTCCACCCGGAGCAAGCTTGGACTCAAAAATCACTGTCTTAATTCCCTTTTCGCCCAAAAGTATTCCGGTTATCAGATTAGAAGGACCTGCTCCCACAAGAGCCACATCCAATTCCAGGGAATCAAGTAATTTCTTATAGAAATTCTCAATAATCGCTCTCGATATTTCTATATCATCAAGCTTCATTTATCCTCCTTCACGTTGAAACTTAAGAATATACTCATCAAATATTTAACAATCATGCTTTTACTGATATTAAAACAATAAACTAATTTGTCAAGCTAATAACCACCACACAACCCCTAAAGTAACCACAGATTTCACAGATTAACACAAGATTACCCCACCACCCCGCCAAAATTATTATCACCGCAGAGACGCAGAGAACACAGAGAAAAAATATTAAACCACGAAACACGCTAAAAACACGAAACCCCACCACACCCAATAAATATCTGTTTTAACTATAAACACACAAAATTTTTTATTGCCTTACTAATTAACGAATCTACTAATTTACCAATTAACCGATTCGAAGAATATTCGAATCTTAGAAAGAAGGTCTGATAATATGAAAAAATTGCATCTCTAGAAGTAGTTAGTAAATTT
>CAZRYJ010000235.1:0-2635 GCA_964604245.1 uncultured bacterium
TTTTGATTATTATTTCCTTTCCGGAGAACGTGGCAAATTCGTAATCGGCACTGGTCTCGAATATCTTCAAATAGCCATGGATGCGGATAGTAGTATAACTCCTCTGAAAAATCTTGAACTCCTCAATAACCTATTCATACCGTATGTTCGGTTCGGGTATCGATTTCAATTCAATTACAGCAAGTTCAAAATATCCATTTTACCCTGGATGGGAACTGAATATGAAGGAGTAAGAGGAGACTTAACTATGGTCATGGATCCGCCTGGAGGGGCTCCCGCAATAACGACAAAAGAAGATATTGGCAATGATAACTATTTAGGTATGGCCGGGGTAAATTTCAACGCCAATCTTTTCCATATGTTAGACCTTGAAGTTAAATATAACGGTACATTTGACACCAAAGTTTATTATTCTACCGCAACAGCCATGATAAATCTCTTTTTTACTCGTCAATGTGGCATATCATATCGAATTAAATACATGGAGCTTGAGAAAGGCTCCGATTTTTATAATATATTCGGAATTGCTTTTGTATTTTAAAAAAACAGGCAATACTAATAAAAACTTCGTTTTTGGTTAATTGGTTGAGTAGTAAATTTGTTAATTAGTAAAAACCCCCACCCAAAATATTCACATGTAGAACTTGCAAATATTGTAATTTTTGTTTTTTTGACTAATGACTAATGGCCAGCGACCAATGACTAACCTATTCACACAAAGGCACTAAGACACGAAGAAAATTTCTTGAGTTTCCCCTACTCAACAATTCAACAATTTAACAATTTAACACCGAAGCAAAGAATCTACGTATATTTCTATTTACCTAATTAAAATCATTTTCTTTGTCAAGACAACGCCGATATCTTTTGCTTTAATTTTATATAAATACATTCCACCGGCTAAATGCGAAGCATCGAATGTTACGGAATGCACGCCGGCAGAGAACTCTTTTTCTGCAGGTACGGCTACTTCTTGACCGAGAAGATTGTAAACTTTGAGAGAAACAAACGATTTTTTAGGAATTTCAAAACTGATTCGCGTCGATTGGTTAAACGGATTCGGGTAATTTTGATACAGCTTGAATGACAGCGGATCCTCATCGACCATGACAATAATACCCCCCACAAAAGTCGTTATGCTTTCTGCATCAAGGGTGACGTTAAAAAGACTGTCGCCTGTTACGACTATAGAGCTTCCCTCACTACAATCTTCCATTTCTGAAGTAACATAAGGTGTAACTATGCCAACATCACCGTTCTGAAAAACAAATGTCTGATTTCTTGCAAACGAAGCAGTGTTTATTGCGACAATAACAACCTTTGATAATGTACTGTCTCTGTAAGCAGAAACATAAACACCAAACTGGGGGTTATCATCGCACTGGACTCTCAAATATCCCGGACGTATAAATCTTGCAAAATGCGACATAACGTAACCCTTTTTTGTAACTTCTCCTTTGTTGGCATAAGTCCCATCAGCAATAGGGCCATAATACCTGACTATGTACCACCATACATACGCGCTCATATTTGCATTCATACAATTGTTGATACTTTGGGCAGTCTGCATAGCGCCAGTCCAACCTATGTCAATATCAAGATCGGCTGGTGGGCTGCCGCTATTTATCAAATATTCAGTCATCCATATTTCTTTTCCTTTTTCCTCGGCAAGAGGATAAGGGGCAAGTCCGCCTCCGTATATATGCCCGGCAACAATATCCAAATTTGCACAAGCCTCGGCATCATTTAGTATCGGGTCGGACATTACGCGTCTGAACTGAAATGATTCCGGAGCCATAACTCTGGTTCCGATTGACGAAGCGTTATCTTCCATAAAAGTAACCATTTGTGAAGCAGTCCAATCGCATGATTCATATGTAACGCTAATATCCGGTTCATTTTGAACGGATACGGCATATATTGGCGCATCGTTTGCCGCCATATACGTAGCGAATGAATCTAAATGTTCAGCATAATCGTCATAATAATCTTCCTTAAGTTCACCGCCTACAATATTGTTGTTGCTTTTCATTTCCGGAGGGGGGGACCAGGGCGATGCGATAAGTGTCACACCAAGTGTATGCGCCGCCTGGGCATTAGAAACGTTGAGTTTGAATTCATTTGTATCATATGGAACCCGAAGACGAAGTATTGAGAATCCAATTTGACCATCCCCGGTACCAAAAGCTGTATTTATTTCCTCAGTAGTCATAGTATCTCGCCATGGAAGGATGTTTGCGGCGCCGAATCCCCTGATCACCTGGTGAGTACTATCCAGGTTTATTATAGCTGCATTCTGCGCATAAATATTATTTAATAAGAGAAAACAACTAAAAGCCAGGTAAAAAATATATTTTTTCATAATTCCTCCGAAGCTATTTCAACTATTTACTTTTAAAAACTATTCGAGCTTCCTTTAACCCTCGTGATTTTGCAGTAACCGTTATTGAACCTGAATCTCCTGGTTTTGAGCGAATGATAACTAAAGCCAAACCGTGCCATATCTGAATGATTTGTGATCAATATGCTAATATCCTTGTATTGAAAATCATTCATAAGTATACAGTTCAAATCTTTGAATTAAAAAACCATCTGCCAATAAAATACGCACATGCCTTCCTTGATGTGTTTGATC
>CAZRYJ010000236.1:0-2630 GCA_964604245.1 uncultured bacterium
CTGAGAAGTTGGAAACGGTTGGTAAAGCGGTTGATTATTTGAAAGCGCATATAGATTAATATTATGCATCGTGTAGTTATTACGGGGGTGGGAATAGTTTCCCCCGTAGGAATAGGAGCCCAGGAGTTCTGGAAAGCCCTTAAAAATGGAAAGAACGGGATTTCTAAAATAACCAAGTTTGATCCTTCCAATTTTAAAACTCAGATTGCGGGAGAGGTCAAGGATTTTGAGCCTTCAAAGAGATTAGAGGCTAAAGAAATCAGAAGATTTGATTTTTTTACCCTGTATGCTATGTATTCTACTGCTGAAGCGATCGAAGATAGCGGCCTGGATCTTGAGAGTCTGGATAAGAATAAAGCAGGTGTGATTTATGCTTCAGGTATTGGAGGAGAAAACACCTGGGAGAACGAACATACAAAATTATTGGAAAGAGGTCCTGGAAAGGTAAGTCCTTTCTTTATTCCCGCCTTAATAATAAATATGGCAGCCGGGATGATTGCGATGAAATTTGACTTTAGGGGAGTCAATTATGGAGTTGTTTCCGCATGTTCATCTTCCGGGCATGCAATAGGAGAGGCTTTTCGTAAGGTTCGTTCAGGTGAAATGGATATAATGATTGCAGGAGGGAGTGAAGCACCTTTGGGTCCTCTTGCTCTGGCTGGTTTTTGTGCGGCGAGGAGTTTGTCTAAAAGGAACGATGAACCCGAAAGAGCTTCCAGACCTTTTGAAAAGGATAGAGATGGGTTCGTTATGTCTGAGGGTTCCGGTACTCTTATTCTTGAGAATTTAGAAAGCGCTAAGAAAAGAGGTGCGACTATATATGGTGAAGTGGTCGGATATGGAGCTTCAAATGACGCCTTTCATATTACCGCACCGAATGAAACGGGAGAGCCTCAGGCAATGGCGATGCAAGGAGCCATGAAGGATGGAAATATAAAGAAAGAAAAAGTCGATTACATAAACGCTCACGGCACATCGACAATATTGAATGATAAGGTAGAAACTAAGGTAATAAAAAAAGTTTTCGGGGATAGGGCTTACAAAATAAACATTTCTTCAAGCAAATCCATGACCGGGCATCTTTTAGGTGCGACTTCGGCTGTGGAGGCTATTGCTTGCCTTTTTAGTTTACGGGAAGGAATTATTACTCCTACGATTAATTATGAAACACCTGATGAGGAGTGTGATCTTAATTATACTCCGAATGAAGCTGTAAAAAAGAATATAAATGTTGCCCTTTCCAATTCATTCGGTTTTGGCGGGCACAATGTGACTCTTGCTTTTAAAAAATACGGGGAGTCCGAGTGAAGGTAATAGTCTGCATAAAACAGGTTCCTGATCCCGAACACGCGAAGATGGATGAGAAATCCGGAACTGTTGTTCGCGAGGGTGTGGAACTTATGATTAATCCCTTTGATCTTTATGCTGTGGAAGAGGGTCTGCGATTAAAGGAAAAAATGGGAGGAGAGGTTGTCGCTATTTCTATGGGACCTCCTCAGGCTGAAAAAGCTTTGAGGGAAGTTATTGGTATGGGAGTAGATGAGGGTATATTATTGACTTCCCGGGATTTCGCCGGGGCTGATACATGGGCAACTTCCTATACCCTTGCGAAAGCATGTGAAAAAGTAGGAGAGTACGATCTGATTATTTGCGGAAAACAGGCTATAGATGGCGATACCGCTCAGGTTGGTCCGGGTGTAGCCGCGCAGCTTGGAATACCCCAGATGACTTTTGTAAGAAAAATAGATGAAATTTCTGAAGATAAAATTAAAGCGGAAAGATTGGTTGAAGACGGTTATGAAGTTATTTCTTCGCCACTGCCTCTTTTGATTACGGTAGTAAAGGAGATAAATGAACCCCGCCTTCCGACCTTAAGAGGAAGACTGAACGCTAAGAAAGCTATAATAGAAAAGTGGGGTCCGGAAGATATCAATGCCGAAAAAGATAAGATCGGGATGAATGGTTCGCCTACGATGGTTGATGAAATTTACACGCCGGATCTCTCAAAAAACGGTAAAATTTTTAACATCGATCAATTAGAAGAAGCGGCGGAGGAAATTATAAAGAAACAAAAAGAAATGGGGCTTATTTGATGGGTATAAGAGTAATTAAAGACAAATGCACCGGTTGTGGTATTTGTTTTAAAATTTGTCAGTACGGTGCTATTGAGATGATAGAAGAATCTCATACACTGGAAAACGGCAAAGAAGTCGGGAGACTTGCCGTTATCGACCTCGGCAAGTGTACTCTTTGCGGCGAATGTGTTAAACCCTGTCCTACTGGAGCTGTCGAGTTAAAAGCCGAGACTCATAAATTTGAAGGTAAAGAAAATTATAAAGATGTGATAGTGTTTGCCGAGCAGCGAAGAGATGAGCTTGAAGGTGCCGCATTCGAATTAGTGGGAAAAGGAAGGGAACTGGCGGATAAGCTTGAGGTGAATCTTTATGCGCTTCTTTTGGGAAAAGACCCCAAAGATAAGCCGGAAAAACTCATTGCGGTAGGAGCGGATAAAGTTATTGTGGTAAGTGATGATTCCTTATTTAATTTTTTACCGGAACCTTATACAAATATTTTGATAGATATTATTAAAAAATATAAACCTTCAATTTTCCTTGCTCCTTCCACAACGC
>CAZRYJ010000237.1:0-2603 GCA_964604245.1 uncultured bacterium
CAAACGTAATAATAGGACAAACTCATTTTATAAAAACCGTAGAAGACATCCATGAAGCGCTTGTTACTTCTTTACCGATGATCAAATTTGGTCTTGCTTTCTCGGAAGCTTCCGGTGAGAGACTCATACGTCATAGTGGTACGGATAAAGATTTGGAAAACCTTGCGATAAAGAATGCCGAGAAGATTGGGGCGGGGCATTCCTTTGTTTTGATTCTGGGAAATGCTTTTCCGATAAATATTATGAAATCACTGAAAGCTGTAGATGAGGTTCTTTATCTCTATGCCGCAACAGCGAATCCGCTTAAAGTTATAGTCGTGGAAGATGGTGAACAAAGAGGAATAATTGGGGTGCTTGATGGGGAAAAACCTCTTGGAGTAGAAGGTGAAAAGGATATTTCCGACAGGAAGGATTTGCTGAGAAAGATAGGCTATAAGTTTTAAGGAGGTAGTAGAGACTAGAAAGAGAGGTTTACATGAAAAAAGAAACAGGCGGAGATATTTTAGGGTTTATAAATAACATTATTCATGAAAAGAAACAAGTTGAGGGTTATGGTGTTTATCTTACAATTGGAAAGATTTTTCGGCTTACCACTAAAGGGGAAGTTGATTTTGGCGGAAGCGAATATAAAGAAAGTGAAAAACAGGAAATAAATCCTAAAAAGAGGAAGCCTGAGGATAAATACGGCTGGTGGGATCTTGCTCATGGGGAATATTTGATCGAATTCAATGAAGAACTACAGGATCTTCTTCCTGCTGCTAAATTGGTTATATTGCAGCCTTCAGAAAGAATAACGTTAAATGGAGCTTTTCATTCCACGAAAGTAATTGAGAAAAAGGGAATAATAAGAGTAACCCTTTATGTTGGCAAAAATGGAATAAATATAAAGGAAAATGCAAGAGTGAGCAAACTTATTGTGCTGGATTGATGATAATCTAAAAGATATTAAAATGAATAAAAGAGTATTGTTTGTATGCACGCACAATTCGTCGCGGTCACAAATGGCTGAAGGTCTGCTCCGGAATCTATACGGTGATAAGTATGAAGTTTTTAGTGCGGGTACTAAACCTTCTAAAGTAAACCCGAATGCAATAGAAGTTATGGAGGAAATAGGAATCGATATATCGAGTCACTACTCAAAAAACGTAAAAGATTTTATAAATGAAGATTTCGATTATGTGATTACTGTATGCGGCGGGGCTAAAGAAAGCTGTCCGTTCTTTCCCGGTGGAAAGGAACAAATACATAAAGATTTCCAAGACCCGTCTTCCTTTTCCGGTAGTAAAGAAGAAGTACTATTAAAATTTAGAGAGATCAGAGATAAACTAAAGGAGTGGATAACGGAATTATTTGGAGAGGATTAATGAAAAAAAATAGCGCTTTAATTATAATTGACCTGCAGAATGATTTTTGCCCGGGAGGAGCACTGGTTGTTCCCGAAGGGGATGGAATTATTCCCCTGATAAATAAATTGTCCGGAAAATTTAAAAGAGTGATTGCCACACAAGACTGGCATCCTACCGATCATATGTCTTTTGCCGTCAATCATCCCGGGAAAAAGGAGTTTGATGTTATCGATTATAACGGCATGAAACAGGTACTCTGGCCGGAGCATTGTGTTTCGGGGACTTTCGGCGCGCAGTTTCACTCTGATCTTGATATTAATAATGTAGATTTAATTATAAGGAAAGGCAGAAATCCCGAAATCGATTCGTATTCGGCTTTCAAGGAAAACGACAAAAAAACTTTAACCGGTCTTGAAGGATATTTAAAAAATCTTAGTGTCAGTAAAACTTACTTCTGTGGGCTGGCGCTTGATTTCTGTGTTTTCTATTCTGTGATGGATTCAAAGGAGCTTGGATTCGAGACGTCCGTTATAATTGACGGAACAAAGGGAATTGATTCACCAGAAGGGAACATTGATAAATCTCTGGCTATTATGAAAGAAAAAGGAATAAAAATAATTGAATCTAATGATTTATAGGAGGCATAATGTTACCAGTTGAAATCAGGTCGGGTATTTACTGGATAGGTGTTGACGACCGTACAACCGATTTATTTGAAGGTCTCTGGCCCATAACAGAGGAAGGCGTATCATATAACACTTATCTGATAAATGACAAGAAGAAAGCAATAATAGACTTGACTAAATCGCTTAAAGGAGATGAATTCTTCGACAATATCAATAAGATTGTGGATGTGACTGAAATAGATTATATGGTGATGAATCATATGGAGCCCGATCATTCGGGAGTAATTCGAACCTTCAGGAAAATTTCTCCCCAGACGGTAATATTGGGCTCACAGAGAACAAAAAAAATGCTGGAAGAATTTTACGGGATAAAAGATAAAGTAGAAGTTGTTAAAGACGGGGATGAAATTTCTCTGGGGGATAAGACGCTAAAATTCTTTTCCACACCAATGGTTCATTGGCCTGAAACGATTATGACTTATGAGGTCTCCAATAAGATTCTTTTTTCCTGTGATGCTTTTGGAAGTTATGGAGCTCTCGGGGGGAGTATTTTCGACGATGAATGCGAGAATCTTGATTTTTACAAAAATGAAGCCGTCCGCTATTACGTTAATATTGTCGCTAAATTCAG
>CAZRYJ010000238.1:0-2574 GCA_964604245.1 uncultured bacterium
AAAACTCTTAAATGTCTCCCGGAATATACAGAAACCAATTACAATTAAAAGAAGTCCATTAATTAATGCCGATAAAATCTCTACCCTGTGATATCCAAATGTTTTTGTTTTCGAAGGAAGCCTTTTTGCAATCTTAAGTGCACTCAGTGTAACAAACAGAGAAAAAATATCTCTGAACATATGTCCCGCATCACCCAACAAAGAAAGAGAACCGGAAATAAGACCACCTATAACTTCAACAATAAAATAAAATGAAGTTAATATGATTGCAATCTTCAGGTGTTTTTCCATAATTTTATCTTCCATCTCTGTTAAGTATATCTTAAATTAATAACATATTTAGTCAAGTAGACCTGCTTGAATATTCTTACTTCCATCAATCTAAAAAACGTATACTATCAAGATGTAATCAGATAATACCTTGATTATATTTAATGGTTATAATTCATTAATGTTCTATCGTAAAGATTATCAAATAGCTAAATTAAAAAGCCTCTCCAATTGCAAAATGCCACATAGCCTGACCTTCAAAGTTCCTGGCATAATCCAATCTTAAAGGCCCAATTGGGGTATAAAATCTAATACCTGCTCCCGCAGAGCCTAAAATATTAAATTGGTCGCTATCAAAATCCTCTGAGATCGATCCTATATCTGTAAATATTGCTCCGTAAAAACTAGAAAACAGAGGAATTCTTAACTCACATGATGCGAGAGAATATCTTTCTCCACCAAGAGGATTTTCATTCTCGTCTTCCAGACCTGCCCTATTCTCCGCGTATCCTCTAAGCGTAGCACCTCCCCCAAGAAAAAATCTATTATATATGGGAATAGAAGTCTCCTTATTAAAAGGTAGAATAATGCCTACATTTGTCCTGAATGCAACAGTAGAATTACCAATTCCAACGAATTTGCTAAATCTAAAATCATTCTTCAAAAAACTACCCGATGCTCCAAAAACAATATCCTGAAATTCCATACTGTTAAATATAGAATAGCCCTCACGAACTCTAACAGGATCATCTCGCCTGTCTATCATTAAAGAAATTGATATCCTTTGCAGCCAATCGAGAGATTCTTCTTCTAAATCACTTATCTCAACATTATAAAGACTAACCCTTTCCAAATCATAACGTAAATAGAAAGGCCTGGGCACGAGCATTGTGTAGGCTCCAAATCTTCCTATATCATATCCAATCTCTCTTTTATATCCAAATTTCACCCCCCAACTGTTACTCACCCATCTTCCAAATGTTATAGGATCTCTGTAATTTACCTCTAACCCTAACTCCCTTAAACCAATCCTACCCAATAAACCTATACTCCTTAAAGAATTAAGAAAATTTTTGCGCGATATCATAAAAGTTAACTTTGTCCTATCAAGCGCAGAATATCCAACACGCAGCCTAAGGGCAAGAGGTTCTTTAGGTTCCAACTTATACAGCAGGTTACGGTTTATTGATGAATCGATTTCGACAATTCTGATACGCGAAAACAAATCAAGTTCATTTAATCGCTTTTTAGAATCATAAAGTTTATCATTCGTTAAAATAGAACCCTCTTTCAGTCCAATAGCTACCTTAAGCCTATCTTGACGAATAGTACGTTCGCCTTCTATATAAACGTTTGAAACAAATATTTTATTACCTTCTTTTATATTATAAACTATATTAGCTCGTTCTTCCAGAACATCTATTTTTGAGGTTACTGTAATATCATGATAACCATTCTGGTCATAAATATATATAAGCTCAGAATAATCCTTCTCAAGAAGGAAGGGGTCGAAAGGCTCTTCTTTTTTGGTTTTTATTATTTCACTTAAGTATTTCTCATTAAAAAAAGTATTACCGCTAAATTCGACACTTTTTACGAACGTTCGTTCACCTTCTTCTATAAAGATATCTATATCAACTAAACCGGAAGAATCAGCTTTATGCTTATACGTAATATTGGGAGAAAGATAACCATTTTTAACAAAAACCGCTCTGATTGCATCAACGTCACCTTCCAGAATCCTCTCATCAAATTTACTTTTGGAAAATATTCCGGGGGATTTCAATAGCATTACTGAACGTAATTCCTTTTCTTTTAGATTCAAAAGTCCTGAAAAATCGATTGAACGGACAATTTCAGAAGAAGAGAATAATAATATAACAGTAAAGAATCCAATCATTTTTTCAAATCAATGTCAAACCCGGCTTCAACATCTCTATTTTCCCTGTCATAAATTGAAAATACCGAAATATTGCGCATAACGTCGTAATAAATAACCAATTGAGGCTTTGTAAAATCTTCAAAACCGGTTTTATAAGAAACTCTCATTTTTTTTCCGATTTGTTTTTCAAGTCCGATTTTCATAGAATTATCTAATGTAACTTTCTCAACACCCAGGACTGAGGCGAGACGATCCTCAACCCTGCCCTTGGTTACATCAAGTATATGGTTAACCGCTTTCATTCCTATTCCTTGAGAGCTTGATAAAGGTTCGATTTTTCTTGTCTTTCCTGTTATCAAAAGTGCAAGTACTTCCTGAACCGGCATATAAGGATCCGAAGAAACCTCTATTCTCAATTTTTC
>CAZRYJ010000239.1:0-2569 GCA_964604245.1 uncultured bacterium
ATACTACTTATATACACAAGTTTAGCCTTAATGTCAAGGGTATTTCCGTAACACCCCTCCCAAACCCCAAAAACAATTTTTACCACAGAGAACACAGAGAACACAGAGAACACAAAGAAAAAAACAAATTTTTTGTTGTTTCAACTTCCCAACCTCCTAACCTCTTAACTGAAAAAAGACGGATTAACACAAGATTTTTCTTATTATTTCTTTTTGACGCACGACTCGGGACTCTCAGTGCTCCGCACTGAGCCCTTGACAGATAAAGATTTAGACTTTAATATCTTCTTATGATTAAAGATGAAAATTGGGAACTTCTTCTGAAAACCGACCCTGTTCAGGCAGAAATGATTCGGGGCAAACTTGAGGTCTCCGGAATAGAAGTCGAATTAGAACAGGAAGCTGTAGGTAAAATATTGGGCTTCACAATGGACGGTCTTGGAGAAGTCAAAGTATATGTTCAAAAAAACAAATTAGAAGAAGCAAACAAAATACTCGAAGAATAGTTGATCGTAGTTGATTTTATTTAACGTTTTTAAGTTCCTCAACCGCACTCTCAGGCGATACCGGATTAATAGAAATCCCGGTACCTTTTTCAAACCCTGCAGAAATAGTTAGCTTTGGCATTATTTGAATATTCCAGTGGCCATCCGAAATTTCCTCTCTCAAGGTAAGACTATTAATAAAATAATTAAAAGGAATCTTTCCTAACAAAGCTTTATACTTATGAAAAATTTTTCCGAAAATACAGGAAAGCAGAACTAATTGCTGGTCAGTTACTTCTTCAAAACAGGGCTCGTGAGCTCTAGGCAAAATCATAAGTTGATACGGGAATTCCGACGCGTAGGGCGCAATAACAACAAAACCGCTGTTCTCTAACAATACTCTATTTTCATCGAAAGCTCTCTCAATAAGACGACAGTAAATGCAAAATTGAGATTTTCTAATCATTTCAGTTTCTTCTTCAATAAAAGGAGGAACTATCGGAAGAGCAAGAATCTGTGAATGGGAATGAGAAAGAGAAGCTCCCGCTGCCCTGCCATGATTTTTAAATATAAAAACGGATTTTACATTCTTCTTTTCTTTCAAAATGCTATATCTTTTTCTGTACATTTTTAGAATAAGCAGCATTTCATCTTGATTTATACTATATATATCTTTTGTGTGCGATGGCGTCTCTGCTATAACTTCATGAAAACCATAGCCGCCGGCTTTTGCCAGAAAACTGTCTCCTCCCTGGGTTGTTTTGATTCCTTTATCAAGTGTGGGATATTTATTCGGAAAAACTCTTAAAAGCCAGCCGGGTTCATTCTCTTTTCCTTTGGTTCTGAACGAATCAACCTCAGGGGGAGTCATACTCTCGTTACCTTCGCAAAAAGGGCAAACTTTTAACTCTTCCACATCTCCGTCTTCACACTCGTTAAAGAACGCATGCGGTCTTTTACCCCTCCTGGGAACGATCAAAATCCACTTGTTGTGTAACGGATCTTTTCTAAATTCAGTCATTTAAAAGAATTTTATATAATTAACCGCCTTAACGCAAGGCTTTTTCTACCACGAAACACACAAAAAACACGAAACCACACCCCACCCAAAAAAAATTATCACACGGAGCCATGGAGACACAGAGAAAAAAGAAAAAAGTTTTATTTGTTTTAACTTCCTAACTAAAAGAAACGAATAGCACAAATAATTTTGTTTTTTACTGTTTACTACTAACTACTCTCTATTTAGCAAAAAACGGGGATTGACTATGAAATTAAACTCCTTATCTTTTTAATATGAAAAAAATTAAAATATCGTCCGAAAGTATAAGTGAAGTTTTTGCTACCTTAACAGAAGAAAACCCTAAAACAGCTAAAGCCTTTTATTCTTGCCTCCCCGTCGAAGGAAAAGCAAACCTCTGGGGAGAAGAAATTTACTTTAGAATGCCAATCGGGGTAAACAAAGAGAACTCCCGAGTGGTATTAAAAGTGGGTGAAATAGCCATATGGATTGAAAGTCCTTCCTTTTGTATTTTCTTTGGAAAAACGCCCTCAAGTACAGAAAAAGAAATTCGTGCTTTTAGCGACGTAAATGTAATAGGTAAGGTTGAGGGTAACGTGGGCGTTTTCAAGAAGGTAGTTCAGGGCGAAATAATCAGTATTACAAAAGTATTGTAGCAAGATTGGAGTTTAGGCATAATACCGACCGATGACGGCGGACGGACGACCGAAAAAAACAGAAAAAACAACAAACAATAAAAAATCCTATCAATCCTTTTTAAATTTACGTCCTAATATCTTTGTGTCTTCGTGTCTTAGTGGCAATTTAAGTAAATCAGCTTGACAAAAACGATTGAACCAGTATACTTTAATCTAAATTATAAAACATATATATGGGGGGAAAATGAATAAATCCGATCTTTTTTCTTTGTTGCAAGCAGGAGAAGTAAAAGCTATCCGTTTATGGTTCACCGATATCCTGGGTAAAGTTAAGGGTTTCTCAATAAGCCATAAAGAGGCGGAAAGAGCGCTTGAAGAAGGTATAAATTTTGACGGTTCTTCTATTGAAGGTCTGGTGAGAATAG
>CAZRYJ010000240.1:0-2563 GCA_964604245.1 uncultured bacterium
CTTCCGCGATGCCTCCTGCTACGACTTCGATGTCGACCGTGGCGCTGAGAGTATCGAAGAGATTATAGGATACCCACATTACTTCTACCGTGACGGTTTCCTCAGTGCTCCCCGCGGTAAATTCAGTGGATACCTCGCCCGATCCGTCAGTTACGCCGCTCGTAGGATCTACCGAACCATCACCGGTTATCACTGCAAAGGTAAGCTCTTCGCCCTCGATACCGGAACCGTCTTTTTCAAGATACGCGCTCAATTCTAAAGTTTCGCCGAATTCGATTGTTTGACCATCTGGAAACAGGGAAAGTCCGTCAGGACTTAACCAGTCGCTTCTGTCGAACCACGCCATCTGTTCGGGATAGTTGACATATAGAATACCGTAAATTCCGTCCGCTATCCTTTCGATGCAGGGTTTTACGTTCGCGCGCGGTACATTATCTGCAAAGGAAACCGGCGGAGTCCACGCGCTTGAACTGTAACTTCTATGCCTAAAAACTCCTTCGGCGGATAACCCTGTTGTTTGATATACGGTTCCGAATCCGTCTCCGCCTCTTGCCGTGACGTCGTTTACCGAGCTGGAGATATCGGATGCACTTAATAGCGTCCCAACACCCCAGTTGGCTCCATTATTAGAAGTAATGTAATACCTGACGTCATAGGTGGGTAAAGTGGGAAACGGATAAACAATCATAACAGTGTCGCCGTAAGCGGATACTGAAGTTGCATACTGGCTGTTAGTTCCGAGATTCGCTGAAGTCGGATAAATAGTCCATGATGACCACCCGCCCACAAAATAGAGTTCATTATCTGTTCCGATATACGAAACCCAAATTTTATTTGGGACTGCGCAGCAGGCGTCGATTCCTCTGCTCACGTTCGGGACATGAAAATTAACGGTACGAGTCCAGGTCGTTGCCGTTGAATCGCTAAAATATAGTCTCATTGAGTCGTTTTCCATAAGGGAAAAGTAAAAAAGGTATCGAGAAGCAGGGTTATCGGCATCACTGGTAAGCACTATCTCTCTTAAATCTACCCCCTCGTCGACAACTGTTGCAAATCCGTTTAGCTCCCCGTAGGTCATATCAGCGGTGCCGTCGCTTGTGGAAAATCTTCTTATGCGTCCTACGGAATTGTTGAGATATGTATAAGCCAGGTAAAAGTAGTTTTTATAAACGGCGCAGTCTATATCGATTTCGTAATCGGGACTCGCGATCCAGACATAGGTCTCTGTCCAGGTTTTTCCCGTGTCGGCTGACATGTTCACGGTGAAGTTATAATATGTTTCATTATACTAGTAAAGAAGAGCGGCAATCAGATTTCCGTTGGAATTATCCACGTCGAAGTCTATATCCACGATCGAGTCTACCGTACCGACACGGACATCACCTGCCCACCTACTCGAGGATGTTTTAACAGGTTTTTTCCACTGTATTCCCAGAGCCGCGTCTTCCAGGTCCGGTGAACTTTTCAGCAATTCTATCGCTTCTTCGTAGTCTCCTCTATTCCATGTTTCTTCGATTATATCGGCTTGTGCCCGGTCTTTTTCTTCGCATTCGAAGTCGATAATAGCGTTTGATTTTTCGTAAGCCGTTAACTTTTCGAGTGTCTGAGAGATGGGCGAACTTTCTGTCGAACTTATGTTCGGAATATCGTAAGTCCCCTGGTTATCTTCTGATGCCAGTCCTGTAAAAGAGAACAGCAAACATACAAAAACGACCATTACTTTTTTCATAAAAAACCTCCATATTGTTTATGATGAGTAAGTATACCTCATAAATTCTTTTTCTGCAAGAGGGTTACCCCCAGAGGACCAAATTTAATAAAAATAGACACGGAGCACACAGAGTTTTCACTGCCGTCAGCTGTCGGCTGTCAGCGGTCAGCTATTTTTTTATTTGACGATTTGACTCTAATTTTATCAACCAGGTATCCGATAATCCAACCAATCCCATATCCAAAACCTCCAAATAACATTGATAACTTATGGTAAGGCACAAATATCAAAACTGCAGTTGATGAAGGATTAGCAGATAGATGATCTGAGAAGTATAGTAAGTCAATTAAAATTGCTAGGATAAATATTATTAAGTACGTACTAATTACTGCATATTTTTTGCTTCGATGGCTAGTTACCTTGGGGTATCCTAATGTGGCTACAGATATTACCGAAAGAATAACGAAAGGAAGAATATTCAACAAAATATTACTCAAAAAGTAAGTCAGGAAGGAATAGATAATATTGAAAAAGTTTTCAGCTTCCGTTAAAAACCAAAGCGTTTGTCCTCTTGCGATTCTTAAAAATAATGCAACACCTAAGAAAATTATATTCGGCACAAGTGCTCCTGTAATAATAAACAATAGAATCAATTTCCGGGTTCTTTTTATTCTATGAAATATCTTAATAATTTGCTTTTTTATAAACTCAGTCATTTTTTATATATTATAAAGATTTTTTATGCTTTTGTCAAAGGGTTTGTTGCCAAGTCTCTCGACTCACAGTTTTTTTACTAATTTCCCATTTAACTATTTCACTAATTAACTGATGCGAAGCATCCCCCCCCTTGAC
>CAZRYJ010000241.1:0-2543 GCA_964604245.1 uncultured bacterium
TATCCCGGAGGTTGACAAAAAGGGGTTTTATTTTATTTTATATGCATTATGGATGTGCAGATTAATGTCGGAAGCCTTCCCCAAAATGGAAGTAAAGTCGAGATATGTTTAAAAAAAGGGGATAGTTCTATTAGAGAAATCATTGGTGATGTTCTTATAAGCTTTGATGTATATAAAAGTGGTAACTCTTATGATGTAGAAGGTTTTATAGAATATGACCTATCGCTTATATGCTCCAGATGCCTTAAAGAAATCACGCAACATGAGAAGCGGAATTTCCGGTTGGAATTCAAAGAAGAGCCGGGTTATACTGTTGACGATAAATCTGCAAGAGAAACCGATGAAGCTGAAGCAGAATATATTGTAGAGAATAACTGTATAAATTTGGGGCCCTTTCTTCGTGATGAAATACTTCTATACATTCCGTTGAAGCCGCTTTGCAGCGAAGAATGTATGGGTCTTTGTTCGATTTGTGGTGCCAATCTTAACAATACAACTTGTGAGCATAGCAAAACAAAGCAAGAAAGTCTTACTTAATTAAACTAAAAGAAAAAATAAATTGGAGGATTTTATGCCGGTTCCAAAAAGGAGATCTTCGAGTACTCGTGGAAAAAAGAGAAGGACTCACTGGAAAGTGAAGGAGAACGATTTGATTGAATGTTCTCATTGTCATTCATTGACAAGGCCTCACAGAGTTTGTCCTAATTGCGGATATTATAAAGGTCGTTTGGTTTTAAAGGGTCTAGAAAAAACTTAATGAGAATTGCTATTGATGTTATGGGGGGTGATTATGCTCCCCGTAAGATTATTGATGGTGCCAGGCTTGCCTATGAGGAGTTGGAAGGCTTGGTTGAGTTTCAGCTTGTAGGAAATAAAGAGATAATCAAAAAATTCAATGTACCTGATGGATTTTCGATTGTTGATACTTCACAGGTTATAAATCCCGGGGAGCCTCCATTGGAGGCATATCGAAAAAAGAAAGATTCTTCTCTCGCGAGAGCAGTAGAACTCCAGAAAAACGGTAAAGCGAATGTGACTATTTCAGCCGGAAATACGGGTGCTGCTGTGGCTTTTTCCATACTTTCTTTAGGCCGATTGAAAGGTGTGGATAGACCTGCTCTGGCAACTTTTTTCCCAACAAGGAAAGGGAAAGTTCTTGTACTTGATGTTGGGGCGAATTCCGGAGTAAAACCACTAAATCTCAGGGATTTTGGAGTTATGGGTTCTCTGTATCTTGAAAAAATATTTAGCTTAAATAACCCTTCAGTTGGTTTGCTTTCAATGGGAAAAGAAGATACAAAAGGCGGGAAAAGTGTAAAAGAAGCCCATAATATGCTTTCAGAAGCGAATATAAATTTTATAGGTAATATAGAGGGGTATGATATATTAAATGGTAACGCGGATGTTGTGGTTTGTGACGGATTTACAGGTAATGCCGTTTTAAAATTCGGAGAATCGATGGTCGATTTTGTTCTTTCTGAGATAAAAGAGGGAACTTCAAAAAATTTAATTGCTGCTTTGGGTGGTCTTCTGATGAGACCTGTATTTAAGGATTTGATAGGAAAAGTCAATTATGAAGAATATGGGGGAGCTGTTTTACTCGGAGTTAATGGTATAACTGTCATTTGTCATGGGAGATCCAACGAGATAGCTATTAAAAACGCGATCCTTAAAGGATATAAATTTTACGATTTAAAAGTTAATTTTTTGATACAAGAGAGTTTAGGTTGAAGAAAACAGCGCTTCTTTTTCCCGGTCAGGGAGTCCAAAGAGTGGGAATGGGAAAAGATTTGTATGAAGAATTTCCAATTGCGAAAAATTATTATGATGAAGCGGATAAACAGCTTGGTTTTTCTTTAAAAAAAATTTCTTTTGAGGGTCCCCAGGAAGTATTGACGGATGCCAAAAACGCGCAGGTTGCGATACTTCTAAACTCATATGTAATTTTCAGTATCATAAAAGACAAACTTGATTATTCATGCGTCGCGGGGCATAGTCTTGGTGAATATACGGCATATCTCGCAGCCGGAACATTTGATTTTTCAGACGCCCTGCACCTGGTTCGTTTTAGAGGTGAGTTGATGAGTACTACGAGAGATGGGACAATGAGCGCTGTGATAGGGCTTCCCGCTGCAAAAGTTGAGGAAGTTGTAGAGACGACGCCAGGCATTGTTAAAACTGCAAATTATAATACCCCCGTTCAAACGGTTATTACCGGAGAAATTGAAGCTGTCAGGGAAGCGGGAAAAAGATTGAAAGCAGAAGGAGCAAAGATTATTCCTCTTCCGGTTTCAGGAGCTTTTCATTCTCCGCTTATGAAGGAGATTGCCCCTCCGTTTAAGAAAGTCCTTTCTAAGACGAAAATGAAAAAGCCCGGGGTGCCTGTTTATTCTAATGTTACGGGAGAGAAGGTCACTGAGGTCGATGATATATTGGAAACTCTCGGTGCTCAGATCGAGAAGCCCGTACGCTGGGTTGAAACTCTGCAGAATATGAAAAGAGATGGAGTAGAATGTTTTATTGAAATTGGGTACCGCAGTGTT
>CAZRYJ010000242.1:0-2539 GCA_964604245.1 uncultured bacterium
AGTTGTTAAAAGAAAAATTTGAGGTCTATAACCACGCAAAACTACCTCCGAATGATGGAGGAATTTCTGCAGGGCAGGCTGCAATCGCGATGAAGCGCTTAGGCTGACTTTAAACCACGAAACACACAAAAAACACGAAAACACATCCACCCCCCAACCTATAATTAGCCACAGATTAACACGGATTTACACTGGATTACCCAACCACCCCGTCTTTAATTGTTGTTTAATAAAAAAATAAATATTAAATCGGAGTAATTTTGTGGTTAGAATTGGGTTTGTGGGTCGGTAGTTTTTAAAACAAAAAATATTGTTTTTTTCTCTGTGTTCTCTGTGTCTCTGTGGCTAATATTTGGAGGGGAAATATCAAATAATATACTTTTTGAGGGGGAAAGTTAACCGATAACGCTATAAAACCATACCAATAAACCTTTTCCAGATAAAAAACCCTTGACTTTAAGACGAAAACCCTTATAATTATTATGGAAATTCCATATATAAATTTCTAAATATAATATAATAAATAAAGAAGGGGGTTTTTTTTTATGAATGAGGGCATGGAAAGAGAAGACCTTATTCAAGAAATTAATTTTCTACGCGAAAAACTCTCTCAAAAAAAATCACAGAATTCCATAGACACAGATAGATATAAAATAATGGCGGAACATGCACCGCTTATAATCTTTGCTTACAGGGATAAATTTATTTATGTCAATAAAACAGCCGAGCTTTTTTCCGGTTATACATGTGATGAACTGTACAATATGCACTTCTGGGAAATTGCTCATCCTGAGTTCAAAGACATTGTTAAAGCCCGAGGAATCAAACATCTTAAAGGAGAAAAAGTCCCTTCTTATTATGAAATTAAAGTCATAAAAAAATGCGGAGAAGAACGATGGCTTGCCTGCGGCAGCAAACACGTCAATGATTTTAAGGGCGCGCCGGCCGTTATATCTTCTGCGATTGACGTCACGGATAAAAAGAAAGCAGAAGAAGAATTAAATATCCAGAAAAATTATTTTAAATCTCTTTTTGACAATTCCCCATCTGCAATTGCCTTACTGGACCAAGAAGACAAAGTTGTACAAATTAACAAAAGTTTTCATGAGTTATTTAAATATTCTTTTGACGAAGTAAAAGGAAAACATATTAAAGATTTAATAGCACCCGAACATCATAAAGATGAAGCTGAGTCTTTTTCTCAAAAAATATTAAGAGGTGAAATAACGAAATCTGACACAGTAATGCAGAGTAAGGATGGTACCTTAATAGACGTTCATGTCAGCGGTGGTCCAATTAGTAAGGACGGTAAGATTATCGGGGTATTTGCCCTATATAATGATATAAGAGAAAGAAAAAAAGTAGAAAAAGAGCTAAAAAACAGTTTCTGTAAGCTAACAGAAATCCTAGACGGTACGGTGTCTGCTCTCTCTGAAACTGTCGAGAAAAGAGACCCCTTTACGGCAGGACACCAGAGAAGAGTATCTCAGCTTGCAATTGCTATAGGAAAAGAAAAATCTTTTTCAGCAGACAGGTTAAATATACTTAAAATAGCCAGTGCTCTTCATGACATCGGGAAAATTCATGTTCCGGCCGAGATATTAAACAAACCTGTTGGACTAAGCGAATACGAAATGGCTCTGGTAAAAAACCACGCTCAAGTAGGCTTTGAGATACTAAAATCCGTAGACTTTCCCGGACCAGTAGCAAAAATTGTCTTTCAACATCACGAGAGAATAAACGGCTCCGGTTACCCTCACAGCTTGAAAGGAGCCGATATGATTCTTGAATCAAAGATTCTGGGAGTCGCTGATGTGGTAGAGGCGATGAGTTCCAGAAGACCTTACAGAGATGCTCACAGCATAGGAATTGCATTAAACGAAATCCAAAAATATAAAGGGATTCTGTACGATCCCGAGGTTGTGGCTATTTGTATGTACCTTTTTAAAAATGGATTTAAATTCAAAGAAGCAGGTATATTCGAAGGGGATCTCATAGAAGGGTGCAGTTTTTGAGTGTTAACTGCAAAAACTAATAACAACAAAAAATTTTACCACAGAGTACACAGAGAAAAAATGTTTTTTGCTTTGTTTTTTTAAATCTGGGACCTGAGACCTGGTATCTAGTACCTAAATTAGTGTTCCATTCTTTCGACTCTACTCTTTCGGACACATTCCTCACATTCAAATTCGAGAGTCGAATATTTAACGTTATATTTTTCTAATTCCATCTTAATTTTTGCTTTCAAATTCTCAATTTCGCTCATATTGGAAATATTTGTAAAAATATGCGCATCCATAACATTCAAGTTTGAACACAGACTCCATAGGTGAATATTATGAATTCCTTCAACACCTTCAATGTTTTCTATATTTTTGACAAGATTATCAAAATCGATACCTCTTGGCGTAGATTCCAATAAAATATTAAGCGAATCACGAATCACGGCAAAAGCAGAGAAGAAAACAAACAACGCTATCACTGCGCCAAGTATCGGGTCAACAATCGTCTGACCCGTAAAGAAAATCCACACAGAAGC
>CAZRYJ010000243.1:0-2538 GCA_964604245.1 uncultured bacterium
GGTGTTACGGAAATACCCTTGACATTAAGGCTAAACTTGTGTATATAAGTAGTATAAGTAAATGTATTTTAACGTATTAGCGAAAATAGTAAGGAGGTTATTTTATGACAAAGACCCGGTCAGATATTACAGTGAACATTTCAAAAGGGACAGGTATTCCAGTAAAAGAAGTTAGGACAGTCATCGAAGCTTTTCTTGAAGAGGTTAAAGAAGTTTATTATTCTAATAACAGGATCGAATTTAGAGGCTTTGGCGTTTTTGGAAATAAATTTCGTAAAGGGAGAATAGGCAGAAATCCGAGAACCAATGAAGAAGTTAAAATACCTGGCAGATGGATGCCTGCTTTTAAACCTTCTAAGGTTCTAAAAAAAGAAGTTGAAACCAAAGTTTTTCCTAAAGATTAACACCCGTAGCTCAATGGATAGAGCGTCCCGCTCCGGCCGGGAAGGCTGAAGGTTCGAATCCTTTCGGGTGTAAGTAATAATAAAAAGATATCATGGGCGCTAAAATCGAAGAGTTCTTGAACGAAGTCGTTAAACTTGAAGGCTCCGACCTTCACCTTAAAGCAGACGAATCTCCTATAGTAAGGGTACAGGGAAATTTAAAGAGATTAGAAGAATATAAACCTTTTTCTTCTGAAGATATTCAAAACATTATTTTCGAAGTAATGACAGATGAGCAAAGGGAACGTTTTAAAAAAGAATGGGAGCTTGATATTTCTTATGAGCTTCCCGGGTCTGCCAGGTTCAGAATGAATGTTTTTCTTCAGAGAGGGAAGATTGGTGTTGCCGTTAGAGTTATACCTATAAAAGTTAAAACAATAGAGGAATGGAAGCTCCCGGAGATATTGAAGAAAATCGCACTTTCTTCGCATGGTTTTGTCCTTGTAACCGGACCGACTGGCGCCGGCAAGTCAACAACCCTTTCCGCAATGATAGAAGAGATAAATATTACGGAAAAAAAGCATATAGTTACGGTCGAAGATCCGATCGAGTATGTTTTTGAAGATAAAAAAAGTGTAATTGAACAACGTGCTATAGGAGTGGACACGAATTCTTTTGAAGAAGCCCTGAAAAGAGTTATGAGGCAGAACCCGGATGTTATAATGATTGGAGAAATGAGAGATAGAGAAACAATAGAAAAAGCTCTTAATGCGGCGGAAATGGGTTCTCTTGTTTTTGCCACACTTCATACTCCTGATGCGCCTCAGACGGTTGATAGAATCGTGGATGTTTTTGCGCCTGAACATCAACATCAGATTCGGGTACAATTTGCCTCGACAATTCGAGCCATAGTATCTCAGACGTTACTTAGAAAGGCTGACGGAAAAGGAAGGGTCGGTGCTTATGAAATTCTTATTGGGACTAAAGGGGTAGCTAATGCTATTAGAGAAGGAAAAATCGAGCAAATTTATAACATAATAAAATCGGGTGGACAATTTGGCATGAAATTGCTGGACGATTATTTAAAAGAGCTTTATCTTAGAGGTCATGTTGATTATGAGGAGGCTCTATCTAAAGCTTCTAATCCAAAAATGTTTGAAGCATCTTTAGCGAGAGGGTAAAATGTCTTTGAATATTGGAGATCTTCTTAGTAAAATGAAAAAAGATGGTGTTTCCGACCTTATTCTTAAAGTAAATTCAGTCCCCATTATCAGAAAAGAGCGGGAGTTAATCAGGTTAGAAGAGCATGATGCCCTTAGCGCGGAAGACATAAGAGGTGTGGCGGGGAGTATTATGTCACGTAAACAATTGGAACAATTTGAAGAGCAAAAGGAAATGGATCTTGCAGTGAATGTTCCGGGGCTTTCCAGGTTCAGGGTAAATCTCTTTATGCAGAGGAGGAGTCCGGGGATAGTTTTCAGGCTAATTCCGGCCGAGATACCGGAGCTTGCCAGTTTGAATTTACCCGAAGTTTTGGAAGAGTTCGCAATGAAGCCGAGAGGCCTGCTACTTATTACGGGTCCTTCCGGGTGCGGCAAGTCAACAACGATTGCCTCTATAGTTCAATACATAAACGAAAGAAAAACATCTCACATAATAACGGTGGAAGATCCGATTGAATTCATATATGAAGATAAAAAAGCGGTTATAGATCAGAGAGCAGTAGGTTACGATACTCATTCTTTTGCCTCTGCGGTGAAGTTTGCTCTTCGTCAGGATCCGGATATTATCGTTGTCGGAGAAATGCGTGACAAGGAGTCAATACAGATAACGATAACAGCAGCGGAAACCGGACATTTAGTCCTTTCAACCTTGCACACAAGAAGCGCTATTCAGACAATTGATAGAATCATAAATATTTTCCCTCCTCATCAGAGAAGACAGGTGACGCTTCAACTTTCTGCGAACTTGCTTGGAATAATATCTCAAGATTTGGTGAAAAATAGGAAAAAAGGTGGATTGATTGCGGTTACGGAGACTCTTGTCTCGATAGCGGCAGTTAGAAAATTGGTAAGAGAGGGAAAAACTCATCAATTATATTCAATTATGCAGACCAGGACAAAAGAGGGAATGAAAACTTTGAATAAATCTCTCG
>CAZRYJ010000244.1:0-2528 GCA_964604245.1 uncultured bacterium
ATATGTTCCTATTTAGTTGTTCTGCGATTTGATTGTTTGACTATGTATGGGGAAGGTTTGTTGGGAGGGAAAAGACCAGTAAAAAAAGAAAAATGGAAAAATAGCTTATGGGTACGGATTCTCTAAACGGTAACACTCTTTACAGAGAAGTAGAAAGAATAGATTTAAATTTTAAAAAATTTAACGATGAATTTACAGAATTTAATTTTGCTGCAGAAATGATTAACGTAATTTTTCGTGAATTAATAGGAAAAAGTATTAAGGTAGGTACAGAGCCTAAATGGTTATATGCTTCTTCATTAATGGTTTTTGGTTCCTATCAGAGCTGGATAATCGCTTATATTATGACTTGCTCAGGATTTCATGATATCGGATTGATGTCTTTACGGAGGGCAATTGAATTTGTTTGCTATCTTTCGAAAGTTTATAAATCGGATGAAAGAGCGGAAATATGGATGTCAAAATGGAATGACGTAAAGAAAAAGAAAAAATTTTCTTCAATATTTAGTATACCACAAAATTATTTCACTGACGAATATGAATATTTGAATGAATTAATAGCTTTACATGATTATGCTTCCGACTTTGGAGTTCACGGAAATTATGAGGTCCTAGCAGATAAATGTCAGCAGGTTAAAAATTCAAATGAGATTGTTTTTACTTTACAAAGCTTTAGAAAAGATATATATTCACCAGTAAGTATGGTTTTGTTATCGGGATATCGTATATTACAGTCAATAGAAAAGCGTTTAAAGAACAACATAGAAAATCACGATAAAATTTCGGCTCTATTTAAAGAATTGTCTAAAATGATTCAAAAAGCAAAAATCAAATTCGCAGAAATAGATTTTAGAGGTTTTATTCCCAGAGAAATTTGGGATGCAATTCTTTCTGATGACAATACAGGCCTTGACTCTCATTTTAAAAGTTTAAAAGAAAAATACAGTAAAAATGAATAGCATTGAGTATTAAATATATATTTGATACTAGTACAGTGAGATGTCTCTCGAAAGACGCTATTGAAACCTTATGTGAAAAACTAAAAAAACTTTACGTCTCATCGTATTCTTTTTGGGAAATCTTGCCGCATCTTCATGAGGACTTTGGACGTTGGAAAAAAGAGCTGTTGAAATTTGAAAAATTTAACATTCTAGATGATCCCTATGTTTGCGTTGATAAGATTTTCTTGTCAAATTCTCCAGAGTTGCGGGACCGTTC
The DNA here is from genome assembly GCA_964604245.1 of uncultured bacterium. Taxonomy (GTDB): domain Bacteria; phylum Hydrothermota; class UBA3072; order UBA3072; family UBA3072; genus JAFGHJ01. Next base: position 1,219 of record CAZRYJ010000244.1, read on the forward strand.
TACGGATAGCGATATAATCTATCAGACGATAACCAGACTTCAAAGTTCAACTTCCATTAAAGATTTCTATGAAATAGATATAGTGGATTCAAAAGGGCATTATAGAAAAAGAGGGCCTTATCAAAAGACACTAGGTTGCTCGGAAAGAGCGCAGGATTCTCTTTCAAAATCCAAAACAGAGTATATTGAATTCGTAGGGCCAATAATAGAAGGATTTAAAAAAGGGACAATTGAAATTCCTGACCGTATCGAAGATTATCATGAAAGAGTGATGGAGTTAATAGAAGGACAGGTTATTAAATACAGAAAAAATAAGTCTTTAGTTAGGAATTTGCGACATAAAGCTATAAATAGTTTTTATATCTTCTTTTCCTATATTTTACATCGTGCATTGAAGTATTATGAAAGTAACACGGATATTAAAGAAATTAATAAAAATGATTATGTGGATTCCTCAATATGCCTTCACTTGAGATTACAAACTTCTTATTGTCTTGTAGCTGAGGACAAAAGGCTGAGAGAAGCTCTTGTTAAAACAATATCTATTTTAAACAAATTAAATAAAACAAAATTTAAAAACTCTCTTATAGTAAAAAAATTAAACGATCTAAATTAACAAATAAAAAGGTTGGTTTTTCTTTTTGAATCTTTGTGCCTTTTCTAAAATTTCATAAATACGTTTTTTCATTAAGACCCTTCTATCTAAAAGATATTTCTCTTTTTAACTGTCTCAATTAAATTGTTGAAAAAATTCTCCATCTTTATTTTTTCGGGTTTCGTTTTGAAATCAGGAGGTAATGAATATTCTATCTTAAATATCATTGGTATATCGCTATATTTTTCGATATCGCTTAACCCAAATTTCTTGTTCCCTTTAATTTTAAATTTAAAATACATCAATTTACTTCCTGGATTAATCGGGAAATCTTTTATTGGTGACGATTTAATCTCAGGATATACTCCATTTTCGTATTCAAAATCAAAAAGCTCAATTTCTTCTTTAGGATAAAGGCTTATATCAGATATCATAATATTATTCTCGTTTTTTGTATTGTTTTTAAAATTAACATTCATGCGGAAGCCAATATTAAATAAAATTCCTCTTGTTCCACCATGCCCCGTATAATCAAAATTTTGGTCAATCGTAATACTTAACGGATTTCTATTTCTCCAATAATTTTCAAACCATTTTATACAATATCCAATTAATATGAGAATTATACCTGCGAGTATATTCAATATTACATTCATTATATCCATAGTATACCTATAATGGGGGTGGGATGTCAAGGGGGTTTTAACAAAGTCAC
>CAZRYJ010000245.1:0-2489 GCA_964604245.1 uncultured bacterium
ATTATGCACTTCCTCAGGACCCGAAATATTACGTTCATCGAATAGGAAGAACCGGTAGAGCCGGCAAAGAAGGAAATGCTATAACTTTCGTAACACCGGAAGAATACAGAAAACTAAAGTTTATTCAAAAGACAGCAAAAACAGACATTCGCAGGGCACATATACCAAAGGTCAAAGACATAATAGAAACAAAAAAACTCAAGATAAAATCAGATCTCGAGAAAATCGCAAAATCAGAGGTCAATGATAAATATATAAAAATGTCACAGGAACTCTTAGAAAACAATAGCGAACAAAACATACTCGCCGCTCTTCTCCAGTATACTTTTCAAGATGAATTAAATGAGAAAAACTACACGGAAATAAAAAATGCTTATGTTGACAATAAAGGAAAGACCCGCTTATTTGTAACTCACGGCAAAAAAGATGGATTGAGCGCGAAAAAATTAGTAGAGTCAATAAAGAATATATGTAATATTCCGGGTGAAAAAATAAGGGACATACAAATACTCGACAAATTCTCTTTTGTGACACTTCCATTTCATGAAGCGGAAATACTATTATCGCATTTTAAAAACAGAAAAAAAAGATCGGGCTTATTCGTAACAAAAGCAAAAGAAAAAAAGAAAAGGACAAAACGAAGGTAGATGAATTCTTCAAGGTCTAAAACATTTATTCCTTATCCATAACAAAAAAAGTACCTTGACTTATAATGGAAAATATATATTTTGTCTTAAGAAAAATGTTATTAGGAACCTCCAAGATCTGTAGGAATCTATCTGTGGTCTTTCCCTTTTGTTTCCCTTCTGGTTTTGCCGGTTATTTATAACAATACTCTATATTGGAAAAGAGTATTCTAATCTAATTACATTTTCAAAACATGTAAATATTCTAACCTATAAGGAGGTAAAATGAATATATACGTAGGAAATATTTCGTGGGATTTAACCGAGGAAGATCTTAAAGAAGCTTTTGAAGCTCATGGACAGGTAACTACAGCTAAGATAGTTACAGATAAATACACAGGTAAGTCGAGAGGATTCGGGTTTGTCGAAATGCCGGAGAAAGCCGAAGCGGAAGCAGCAATTAGTGGTTTGAACGGCAAAGATCTAAAAGGTAGAGAAATTGTCGTAAATGAAGCTCGCCCTCGTCCGGAAGGATTCAAAGGTGGTTCGAGAGGAAACAGATCACCCCGCGGCGGTCGCTCTCAGTGGTAAAGTAGAAATTAACGAATAAATACTGTTGATATCTAAGGGGGCGGTGCTAAACAATATGATATTATATGTAATATTGCCCCCAATTACATATTGAGAACAATGTTTTCCAGGGAAAATTCAGCCCGCAAGCCGAAAACCTATAAAAAAGCGCGCAGATAAATATATCATGTACCCTTTACTTTTTTTTTCTCAGTATTATATTTGGATGGAGATATTTGTTTGGCATAATAGCAATAATTTTAAATAAAAAAACAAAGATGAAGTAATTGAAAATATTACTTCAGAATTTTTAAGATAGATAGAGGAGTGCAAAATGTTCGTTAAACTAATCTCACCCAGGTCCCCCGTACAATTTGTCAGCAGGAGAGAAAAAGCAATAAATTTCTCGCGGCTAAGCCTTGCGACTGTTGCGGCTTTATTCCCCCGGGATACTAAGATTGAAATAATAAATGACAGCATCGAAGAAATCGATTATAATGAAACAGTAGATCTCGTCGGAATAACTTCAATTACATCAACGGCGCCTCGAGCATATGAAATCGCAGATAAATTCAGAGAAAAAGGAGTTCCAGTTATCATGGGGGGTATACACCCTTCAGCGCTACCGCTTGAGGCTTCAAAACACGCTGACGCCGTAGTTATAGGAGAAGCGGAAGGACAAATAAAGCATGTTGTAAATGACTTTAAAAAAGGGAAATTACAGAAGGTTTATTTTTCCGAAACAAGACCAAGCCTTAAAAACCTTCCTCTACCCCGAACGGACTTATACCAAAAGAACAAGTACTACAAAGAATTGCATATGATACAAACAACCCGCGGATGTCCCTTTAATTGCGATTTCTGCTGTGTTACGGATTTTTTCGGACAAACTTACCGGACAAGACCCATACCCGACATTATTAGAGAGATAAAAACCGCGAGCAGACGCTCTATAATATTCTTCGTAGATGATAACATTGCCGGAAACCCGAAATATGCAAAAGAACTATTCAAAGCTTTAATTCCATTACATATAAAATGGTTCGGGCAGGCATCTTTAGTTATAGCAAAGAACAGAGAATTACTAAGACTTGCTGCAAGAAGCGGCTGCACATCGCTTTTTATGGGTATTGAATCCGTATCTCCAAGCAGTTTAAAAGAAGTCGGCAAGAGTATGAATAACGTAGAAGATTATAAAGAATCAATAAAGACAATTCACGATCACGGTATCGGTATTGTAGGAGCTTTTATCTTTGGTTTCGATTCGGATGACAAAAGTGTTTTTGAAGAAAC
>CAZRYJ010000246.1:0-2476 GCA_964604245.1 uncultured bacterium
GAAATTACACGTCTTGAGAGAATAGTAAACGATATGACCCTGTATGCATCAGATAAAGATTTAATGAAGACCAAAGTTAATTTGAAAGGTTTAATTGGAGAAATACTATTAATGTTCAGTCAGGAAATAGCAGAAAAAAACATACATGTAAAAAACAACTTAAAAGGCAATCTTGTATGTTATGTAGATAGAGATAAGATTATCACAGTTTTAAATAATTTATTTTTGAATGCTATGGAAGCGATAGGAGAAGACGGGCATATTGAATTTAACATCAGGCGAGGTAAAAAGAATATGATAATTCAAGTAAAAGACGATGGAGGAGGTATACCTGAAGAGATTATCCCTAAATTATTTATTCCGTTTTTTACCACAAAAAGTAAAGGTACGGGTTTGGGTTTATCAATAATTAATAGAATGATTCAAAATCATCATGGCACTATTAAGGCTACCAATGAAGGAAAGGGAACTTGTTTCACAATAACTTTGCCAAAAGGAAGAGAAAATGGGCGGGAAAATACTAATAGTAGATGATGAGAAAAATTTAGTAGAAGTTATTGAAGCTATGCTCTCGGAGTTGAATACTGAGGAAGACAATTCTTATGAGATTAAAAAAGCTTATAATGCATCCGATGGTATAAGCATAGCTATGGATTTTATGCCTGATGTTGCCCTTCTTGATCTCAGATTGCCTGATCGCCCCGGTACAGAAGTTCTGACTGCCTTAAAAGAACAGGATAACGAAATTCAGGTAATAATGATGACTGCGCACGCTTCCATTGAAACCGCAATTAAATCAGTTAGAGAGAAAGCTTATGATTACATTCAAAAACCTTTACCTTCAAGAAACCATTTACAAAACCTTATAAAAAATGCGCTTGATAGAAGATATCTACTTCTGGAAAAGAAAAAATTAATGATGGAAATATCAGATGCTAACATGGCACTAGAGGAGGCAAACAATGATCTTCAAGAAGCCAAATCACAAGTTGACCAAAAATTAAAGAGTAAAGTTAAGGAATTATCTTTATTAAATCAATTTTCACAAGCGCTTTTAAACTCTAATGATCTTTCTGCTCTGATTGAAAAAATTCCTGAAGCTGTGATGAAATTGACCGCCTCAAGCGGAGTGATACTTATACTAAAGGAATCGAAAGCAAACAAATTCAGTGTACATTCAACTGGGGGAGATGTTGATCTGTCTTCCGGAGATGAAATAAAGGCAGGAAAAGAACCTTTCGGACTTGTCAACAATAAAGGTCCGTGGAGAACCGATGAATATATCTGTTCTCCGCTAAATTATGCGGAAGATACTTTAGGTGTGCTGGCAATAAAGAAAGCCGAAAAAGAAGTATCTCCTGATCTTATCCAAACCATAACCAGCAATCTTTCAATCTGTTTGTATACAGGAATGCTAAATGATACTTTGAAGGCGAGTTATATCGAGGCTGTCCTTTCTTTTATAAAGGTAGAGGAGTCAATAAATCCTGAATTAAGGGCTCATAGCGAAAGAGTAAGTAAACTTTCTGTAGGAATTGCAAATAAATTTGGTGTTGATAAAAGAGATATAAATAATATTAGATTTGCCGCACTTCTGCAGAATTTAGGTAAATTAGGAAAGGGGGATGAAATAAGCTCCGAGTTGTTAAGTGCAAAGATAATAAGCCCTTTAAAATTCTTAAGCAAAAGCAGAAATATCCTTGAACACCTTTATGAAAATTATGATGGGTCAGGCAAACCTGACGGACAAAAGGAAGATGCCATTCCAATTGGCTCCAGGATTATTCGTGTGTCCAATGAAGTCGACGAGCTTCAGTCAAAAGGAAACAGTAAAGAAGAAATCATAAAAGAAATAGAAGGAAAAGCTGGGTCAATATATGATCCGGGAGTAGTAAATACTTTACAAGAAGTTATCAAATCTTAATAATGCTTAACATCTGTACAGTCGGCCAGTACTGGAAAGATAAATTTGGAGAAAAGGTATATAGGATTAGCATTGATGGTGGTTTTACCTGTCCCACTAGAGACGGTACTAAGGGTAGACGAGGTTGTTATTTTTGTGATGAAGAAGGCTCAAGAATACGTGATAATGATTCGCCACTTAGTATAGAGGTACAAATTAAAGAAGGTGTATCCAGATTGAGAAAAAAGGGAATAAATAAATTTATAGCATATTTTCAATCTTATACCGGTACTTATGCACCGGTAGATATTTTAAGAGAAAAATACCTAACAGCACTTTCCCACCCTGATGTAGTTGGTCTTTCTGTATCTACAAGGCCTGATTGTATCAATGAAAAAAGCGTAAGTCTTTTAAATGAAATCGCAAATGAATATTATACACTTGTTGAGTTGGGAATTCAATCGGTACATGAGCGTTCTCTAGATATTATAGGCAGAAAACATACCGCGGAGGAGAGTGAAAAAGCTGTTCGGATGTTGAAACAGGCTGGAAATATAGAAGTTATTGCGCATG
>CAZRYJ010000247.1:0-2476 GCA_964604245.1 uncultured bacterium
GAAATTACACGTCTTGAGAGAATAGTAAACGATATGACCCTGTATGCATCAGATAGAGATTTAATGAAGACCAAAGTTAATCTAAAGGGTTTAATTGGCGAAATACTATTAATGTTCAGTCAGGAAATAGCAGAAAAGAACATACATGTAAAAAATAACTTAAAAGGCAATCTTGTATGTTATGTAGATAGAGATAAGATTATTACAGTTTTAAATAATTTATTTTTGAATGCCATGGAAGCGATAGGAGAAAACGGCCATATTGAATTTAACATCAGGAGAGGTAAAAATAATATGATAATTCTAGTAAAGGACGATGGGGGAGGTATACCTGAAGAGATTATCCCTAAACTATTTATTCCGTTTTTTACCACAAAAAGTAAAGGTACGGGTCTGGGTTTATCAATAGTTAATAGAATGATTCAAAATCATCATGGCACTATTAAAGCTACCAATGAAGGAAAGGGAACTTGTTTTACAATAACTTTACCAAAAGGAAGAGAAGATGGGCGGTAAAATACTAATAGTTGATGATGAAAAAAATTTAGTAGAAGTTATAGAAGCTATACTTTCTGAGTTGAATACTGAGGAAGACAATTCTTATGAGATTAGAAAAGCTTATAATGCGTCCGATGGTATAAGCATAGCTATGGATTTTATGCCTGATGTAGCCCTTCTTGATCTCAGATTGCCTGATCGCCCCGGTACAGAAGTTCTGACTGCCTTAAAAGAACAGGATAACGAAATTCAGGTAATAATGATGACTGCGCACGCTTCCATTGAAACCGCAATTAAATCAGTTAGAGAGAAAGCTTATGATTACATTCAAAAACCTTTACCTTCAAGAAACCATTTACAAAACCTTATAAAAAATGCGCTTGATAGAAGATATCTACTTCTGGAAAAGAAAAAATTAATGATGGAAATATCAGATGCTAACATGGCATTAGAGGAGGCAAACAATGAGCTTCAAGAAGCTAAATCACAGGTTGACCAAAAATTAAGGAGTAAAGTTAAGGAATTATCTTTATTAAATCAATTTTCCCAAGCGCTTTTAAACTCCAATGATCTTTCTGCTCTGATTGAAAAAATTCCCGAAGCTGTGATGGCTCTTACCGCCTCAAGCGGAGTGATGCTTATACTAAAGGGATCGAAAGCAAACAAATTCAGTGTACATTCAACTGGGGGAGATGTTGACCTGTCTTCCGGAGATGAAATAAAGGCAGGAAAAGAACCTTTCGGACTTGTCAATAATAAAGGTCCGTGGAAAACCGATGAATATATCTGTTCTCCGCTAAATTATGCGGAAGATACTTTAGGTGTGCTGGCAATAAAGAAAGCCGAAAAAGAAGTATCTCCTGATCTTATCCAAACCATAACCAGCAATCTTTCAATCTGTTTGTATACAGGAATGCTAAATGATACTTTGAAGGCGAGTTATATCGAGGCTGTCCTTTCTTTTATAAAGGTAGAGGAGTCAATAAATCCTGAATTAAGGGCTCATAGCGAAAGAGTAAGTAAACTTTCTGTAGGAATTGCAAATAAATTTGGTGTTGATAAAAGAGATATAAATAATATTAGATTTGCCGCACTTCTGCAGAATTTAGGTAAATTAGGAAAGGGGGATGAAATAAGCTCCGAGTTGTTAAGTGCAAAGATAATAAGCCCTTTAAAATTCTTAAGCAAAAGCAGAAATATCCTTGAACACCTTTATGAAAATTATGATGGGTCAGGCAAACCTGACGGACAAAAGGAAGATGCCATTCCAATTGGCTCCAGGATTATTCGTGTGTCCAATGAAGTCGACGAGCTTCAGTCAAAAGGAAACAGTAAAGAAGAAATCATAAAAGAAATAGAAGGAAAAGCTGGGTCAATATATGATCCGGGAGTAGTAAATACTTTACAAGAAGTTATCAAATCTTAATAATGCTTAACATCTGTACAGTCGGCCAGTACTGGAAAGATAAATTTGGAGAAAAGGTATATAGGATTAGCATTGATGGTGGTTTTACCTGTCCCACTAGAGACGGTACTAAGGGTAGACGAGGTTGTTATTTTTGTGATGAAGAAGGCTCAAGAATACGTGATAATGATTCGCCACTTAGTATAGAGGTACAAATTAAAGAAGGTGTATCCAGATTGAGAAAAAAGGGGATAAATAAATTTATAGCATATTTTCAATCTTACACCGGTACTTATGCACCGGTAGATATTTTAAGAGAAAAATATTTCTCAGCACTTTCTCACCCTGATATAGTTGGTATTTCTGTATCCACAAGGCCTGATTGTATCAATGAAGAAAACGTAAGTCTTTTAAATGAAATCGCAAATGAGTATTATACACTTGTTGAGTTGGGAATTCAATCGGTACATGAGCATTCTCTAGATATTATAGGTAGAAGACATACCGTGGTGGAGAGCGAAAAAGCTGTTCGGATGTTGAAACAGGCTGGAAATATAGAAGTTATTGCGCATG
>CAZRYJ010000248.1:0-2411 GCA_964604245.1 uncultured bacterium
AGAGGAACAACGAATAGCACAAATAGCACGAATAACTTTTTTGTTTTTTACTAAAACCTAAAACCGAAGACCTAAGACCTAATTTCACCGCAAAGACACAGAGAGCGCAGAGAAAAAAAATATATTTCTGTTGTTTTTTCTAAATTCCAACCCCCAAATCCCAAATCCTAGAATAGGACGCAGATTAAACAGGATTAAAAGGATTTTATTTTTGTTGTCAACCTGACGAAGTTCAATTTTCGGAAAACTCGTGTACCGGGTGCTGAAGGTATAAGATTTAAAGCATACTAAAAGAAAAATATTCTCTAATTACACAAATATGTCCTGGACTGAAATGTGTAAACAGGAGGTAAAAAAAAGATTAATTTAACCCCAAAAATAAAAAAAATATGTGTTTTGCTTGTGACCCAACGAACTCTATGAACACTATAAACTCAACAAACTAAGTGTTTGACACTTTTCAAAGAAGGTCTGACCCTGTTAATCCGATGTCTTCCCTGTAATTGATTCGATTTCGATTTCCAGGATCATTGTTTTAGAAACGATTTCATCCGGGAATTTCCAGTCGCTTTTATTTGTATGCTGGTTCATTATTATTTGTAGAGCCTCTTTCTTTTCGTTTAAATCGTTTACAATTTTTATGGTTCCAAAACCGATAACACAGCGGTATTTTGTGCTAAAATCACAAGCTTTTTCTGCCTGCACTATTTCTATGGAATCCGTTATTTCAAAACAAACTTTGTTATTTTTCTTGATTATATCGATTTTCTTTCCAACCACAGCGGAATGGAGAAATATTTTATTTTCTTTATAACCATAGTTCATCGGTACGATGTATGGAGTATTATCCTCGGAAAGTCCGATTCTGCAGACTTTATTCGCGTATATAATTTCTTCTATTTCCTTGGGGTCTGTAATTTCTTTATCTTTCTTTCTCATGGTTGTTAATCGTAGTGAAAAAGGAATAAATGTCAAGACAAAAATAGTGCGTAGATTAAACAGGATTAAGAGGATTTTTTGTTTGTTGTTTTGACTATTCAACAATTCAACCGATCCGAAAGATCTTCGAGATTCAAAGAAGACCTGACTAATCTATGCTCTATATAAAAGGTAAAAGATAGTAGAGCATATTATCAGCAAAGGAAGTTTTATAATCCATCCTGCTGTAAATTGCTTTTTGATATGAAATTTCATCGAAGCCGGCGTCAATTCATCGCTTAATTTTAAAAAGCCGGGTCTCCATTTTGTCAACACAAATATATCAATTATAAAAGCATCATAAAAGTCTAAAATTAGTAATAATGATAAATTCATTAATAAAACCCAAATATATTTTATCTGTTCTAAATCCCTGAAAGTAAAATAATCAAAAGCTAAGAAAAACATCAGTATAAGTGTTAGCATAATCAAAAATGATAGAACTCCGGTAAAGGGCATTTTCTGCTTTAGTGTGCCATCTTGTCTTCTGCTTTTATATACAATACCTGTACGAAAACCCGCCAAAACAATTATATTTAATAAGCAGGCTCCGATAAAAAACCAAATTATTATATTTATAATAATATTCATTTTGATTTACTTATTCCTATTGCTTTCATTTTATGAAAATTTAATTAAGATGTCAAGATTGAATTCTCACACAGAGACACAGAGAACACAAAGAAAAACAACTAAGGCTTTGTTTATTAAAAACCCATCATCCATCCCAAAAATATTGAACCACAAAGACCACAAAGATTCTTTTTTATTTTTCCTATTCAACCATTCAACAATTTAACCATTCAACTTGGATTCGGAGAATCTATAAGAGTAACAACAAATCACACCCCGATACAGTCATTCTTCCTTACGGGGCAGGCGAATAGCACGAATATTTTTATTTTTTTGTTTTTTTGACCAGGGACAAGTGACCAGTGACTGATTGATTGTTTAATCATAGCGATAGCTATTGTAATTGAATTCAAAGAAGACCAGGCCCCTCAATTAAGGATAGACCGTAATACCAATGCTTAAATGCGTGAAATGTCCTTCCTCTCCAGGATTAAGCAGAAACCCTGCTTCGGGACGTATCGCCCATTTCTCCAGATTCGTGCTAATACCAGCGCCCAAGTTAAATGCAATTAGAATATCGCTGTCACCGCTTAATGGTACCAGTACCTTGCTTGATGGGTTGAATTCAAAATTATTGCCAACTGGGAGTGTAGCGATTAATGTCGGATGGAATTGCCAGGTTTCTGATATACTTCCTATATCACCACCAAATGCAAAGCCAATCGGCACACAAAAGGCAATCCGATCTTTCACAATCCCGATTTTTGGACCAAAACCAAGGACATTTGTGCTGAATGATTCTCCGTATAGTTCTTCCATAGGTGGAACATTGATAAACTCATAGCGTAAATGAAAGTCAA
>CAZRYJ010000249.1:0-2298 GCA_964604245.1 uncultured bacterium
TTTAAATCTTCCGAAATCTCATCTGTAATATAATTAACAATCTCTCTTAATTCTTTTTCATTTCTTTCCTCTAACTCTTCATCATCGGAAGCTTTTAGACAATCTTTAATAAAATTCTTTTTCTTTGTAATCCATTTTCTATGTTTTTCTAATAGATCTTTTGGCTCTTCACCAAAAGGTAATATAAGTTCCAATTCTCCGCTTTTAAACTCTAGCCTTGGATACTTTATATCTCTGTACTTTACCTCGTAATTTATCTCTTCAAGTGCCATAATTCATTATATTTTTCATCAGTTTATTATAAAGAGCATCAATATCTTCAAGTGAAAGATTGTACTTGGTCTTGAAACCTCTTACGAAACGTCTCACATCCCGTTCTATCCCTTTTTTCGCGGTAGTTTGCGTAGCCCAGCCGGAAAACATAGATTCCTTGATCTGGGAACTTAACTCTTTAACTTTATCCACTAATTTCTCATCCTCTCCTAAATCTTCTTCTAAAGATAGGAGCATAGCATATTCAACGTCCCCTAACCCAAAACTTCTTTGTTTGCTTTTTAGCAAATTCATTTCATTTACTACGCTCACTCCCTCAGAATATATAAATTCATAATCTTTAGTCTTCTGTTCCCATAATTTCATCATCTTCTCCACTCTATCGACTAAAGACTCATATATAGGACTTTTATGTTTATCGACCAATACCATTCTTTGTAAGGTAAATAATATATTAGCCGCTTTTTCCTCTTTGCTTTTGACCTTTTCTTCAAGTTTTTCCAGGAAATCTTCATCAAATTCAATAATTGGCAATTCTTTATCTAACTTCTCTATTTCAGTGGATTTGTGTACGAATCTTACTGTTTTATCATAAAATTTCTTAGTATAAAAATCAACACTCGTACCCTGTCTTATGACAACTTTCATATAATAAGTATAAATTGCTGTAATCCACTTATAAATATCAAAATATTTAAGTTTGATTTCATCAGGTCCCAAAAGTTCAAAAACTTTTCTTAAATTTCTGTATTTTTCGATAAACTCCGCTTCCTTTTTAACGTCAGAAGTCAAAATTTCTACCGCTTTTAACAAAGTTTCCCGTTCATAATCAAGAGAAAGATCTCCAAACATATCTTCTATTTCTTTTATCAATAAAACAAATTCCTTTTTCAAACTATCATAATCTGTTAAGACATCCTTTATTTCCTCGGTACTGTAGATCTCAAGAGCACGCTTAAATTCTTTTAAAATGCCAATGTAGTCTATAATAACCCCTGCTTCTTTTAAATTCTTATAAGGTCTATTTGTCCTCGCGATCGCCTGAAGAAGTCGGTGTTCTTTCAGCGGTTTATCCAGATACATATATTGCAGAATCGGAGCGTCAAAACCGGTAAGCAACATATCGGTAACAATGAGAATTTTCGGATATTCGCTTTCCTTAAAATTCTCGACCACTTCTTTTATAATATCTTTAAAATCTTTACCACCGTATCTTTGCCTTGCTTCTCTTACATAAGACAAAATATCTTCTCTTTCGCGGGAAGGAGTCATCACAACTTCCAAATATTTTTCAGGTAATAATTGCGTAAGTTTCTCATGATAGGTTGTACAGGCGTTTCTGCTTGCCGCTACCACCATTGCCTTAAACTTCCCGTCTGCGTTTTCCTTGAAATGCCCGGCGATATCCTCCGCGATTGTTTCTATTCTATCTTCATTTTCGAGAAACACATTTACGGGATTCAATCTCTTTTTCAGTTTTTCTTCTACCGCGTCTCTTGTTTCTTCCGGAATCTCTTCCAGTTCCACCTCAAGAAAAGTTTCCAAAAGGTCTTTCTTAAGATGAAGATGTTCGAGTCTCGGTTGATAAACTATTTTAACGGTAAAACCATCTCTAATTGAATCGATAATAAAATATCTATCTAAATATAAATCATCCGGCGGGTAGCCGAATTCCCGATATGTATCCCGCCCATGCTTTGGTTTCGATATCGGCGTTCCTGTAAGTGCAAAAAAGAACGTATTCTTTAATATCGCTTTCATTTGAGAGGCGAGAGTACCGTACTGGCTTCGGTGCCCTTCATCCACAAAAGCGATAATATTCTTTCTTGTCATTATTGTCTTTCTCTTTTTTGAAACGGTTTCTAATTCTTCCTGTAATTCTTTTAATTCTTCGGGTCTGAATTTATGTACAAGAACAATAAATATTCCCCTTTTACCTCTGAAATCGTCATAAGACAAAACTTCCTTAAGCTCTTCTATCGACCCTATAATTTCCGGTTCTACAATATCCAGAGAAAAAAATTC
>CAZRYJ010000250.1:0-2255 GCA_964604245.1 uncultured bacterium
ACCCTTTGTGAAAGATGTATTGGAGTTATAAAAGGAGGAAATTTTGAGCTGGAAGATTGATTATGAGTATTTTGAGAGAAAGTTGAAAAAGGAAAGAGAAGAAGTTCTTGAAGAGATAAGAGATTTAGAGCCCAAAGTGGAAGGTAATCCGTTGGAAGACGGAGAAGAGAATACTCCTTTTCCTACTCATATGGCAGATATTGCCGATGTTGAAAATAGAATCGATAGGGATTCTTATATAATAAATCAACTTACACAGAAGTTGAAAGATATCGATGCTTGTCTGCAGAAAATAATAGATAAAGATTATGGAATTTGCGAGGACTGTAAGGTTCAGATTAAGAAAGAAAGACTTAAGGCTGTGCCCTATGCCAGATGTTGTAAGTTCTGTATGGAGAAAAGAGAAAAGATACCTTGGAAGAAAGAAAAATTGTAAGTATTAAACAAAAATTATTTTTTTCCCCGATCTTTCTTTTTGTACTTTTCCTGGACCAGATTACGAAGAAATGGATTGTGAATACCATGTTCTATGGGGATTCCAAAAATATAATAGGCAATATAGTACGATTTACATATATCAGAAACCCGAATTCTGTTTTTGGTCTCAAATTTGGAGGACCTTTTATTTCTACTGCACTTACTATAATTGCGTTTATATTTGTTGTCTTCCTTTTTGTAAAGAACGAAAGCAGATTTTCTCTTGTAAGTTTATCCTTTATAATAGGTGGTGCATTGGGGAATCTTACAGACCGGTTGCTTTATATGGAGGTTATTGATTTTATTGATGTTGGCGTAAGAAGATGGCGTTTCGCGACTTTTAATGTTGCGGATTCTTTTGTGACTATCGGATTGATTTTGATTATTATTTATTTTATCTTCATTGACAAATCTCATAAGGAGACAGAGTCTCCTTAAATGTAAAAATTAAATATTAAAATGCAAAAATACAAATCAAAATTCAAAAATGAATTTCAAGGGAAAGGAAAAAAAAATAACACGAATAATTCTTTAGTTCTATTGGTTAGGGGATGGGAAAATTTTACATTTTAATCTGTCATTTTGCTTTTTAAATTTTGATATTTCATTTGTGTTTGAGTTTATAGATATGTTTTCAATTAAGGAAAAAATATTGGTGTGGAGAGGGGATCTGTGATAATCTGTGAAAATCTGTGGTTAATGGGATTATGGGTCTTTTAGCTTATCAGCTCCTATATGTACAACTTCCTCTAATTCTTTTTCCTTTTCCCAAGCAGGACTTTCGTGAATTTACCTGGATCGATGCATCTCCTTCAATTGGAATATATTATTATAACGAAGAGCTTATGGCACAATTCGAGACTCAAAAGTACACTAACCGTTCAATACTTGGCGAGGAAGATTTTTTCCTGCTTTCAGATAGAGAAGAATATGATAGTATTCCTTATTCGTATCTTAGGGTAGTGAATGGTGATTATAAATTGCTTCATTTTCACTTCGATAGAAAACTGGATTGGGGGACATGTTCGGGGGGAATATTGGGTTTGAAAGATATTGGGAAAGTTCTTAAAGGATATGGTTCCTTTTCTTTTCCCTTTATTCTAAATGGTAATATTTTCGCTTCAATATATGAAGACATTTTAAACGTTTCCGTGAATTGTGATAATTTGTATTTTGAAACGACTCAAGATAAATGGTTTGGTTATTTTAAATTTGGGGATGGGCGAGCAGGCGTAACTTACGATGATAGAGAATTCATATCATATCTATTTCGTCCCAGAGACCCTATTTTTCTTGTTATGGTGAATGTTTTGGGTGAGGGTTTATTTACTGAAAAGGATTTTAAAACCGAAGATTTCTTTATTGCTCCTATTTACGTTTTGTCTCTCGATAATTCGATCTACTGCATTATCTCGGAGAATCCGGCAGTAGGTTTCAAGTCTGGATACGGGAGTTTGGAAATGGGGAAGGATAATTGTTTGATGACAATAAACAGCGATTATCTGAAGGCTTTTATCGATTACTCTTTTGAGGATTATTCCTTTAGCGGTGCTGTAGCTGGAAGGGCGAATTATTCTTTCTATGATCGGAAGATAACTCCCGGAATTCAGGGTGTTTTTTATGATAATGAGGAATTCGATTTTGAATTGAGTTTAAAAATTCTTGAGGTAAAATTCTTCTGGGCCATGACGGGAGTTACATATGAAGGCTATTACGATAAACAATTCTGGGGAATGGACATTTTCTTTTCGTTTTGAAAATGATTGAACCACAAAACA
>CAZRYJ010000251.1:0-2208 GCA_964604245.1 uncultured bacterium
TTTTGTTATATTGATATTATCTTTTACCGAACGACTCAAAATAAGCCCTTCTTTTCTTCTGTCTTCCGGCACGAACCCCATTTTCATTTTGATTGTTTCGAAAAGAGAGTTTGTTTTTACTTTTTTTCCTTTTATATATACTTCGCCGCCATCCGGAGGTTCTATGCCGAAAATTCCTCGCATTACTTGCGCTCTTCCGGAGCCAACCAGTCCCGCAAAACCCAGTACCTCTCCTTCGTGAAGCCGAAAACTGATATCTTCATATTTTGATTTTTTTGTCAGGTTCTTTACTTCTAAAATAACTTCCCCTCTTTTTACGTCTGTTTTCGGGTAGAAGTCCTTTAGTTTTCTCCCGACCATCATCTGTACGATACCTTCCGGATTTGTATCCGCAGCGTCCAGGGTGTCCACATATTCTCCGTCTCTTAGAACGGTTACCCTATCAGATATCTCAAGAACTTCGTCGATTATATGGGAAATGAAAATTATAGAGACTCCTTTACTTTTTAATTCCCTGATAATCTTAAAAAGGGTTTCTTTCTCGGATTTCGTTAAAGCCGATGTAGGTTCATCCATAACTATTATTTTGGAAGAAAAAGACAGCGATTTTGCTATTTCGACCATTTGCTGTTCGGCTACGCTTAACCGGCTCACCAGGGTTTTCGGATCTTTCTTCATACCTATTTTTTTCAGGAAAAATTCGGCATCCCGGTATAATTGTGAAAAATCAACAAAGACTTTCTGTCTACGGGGTTCTCTGCCTATGAAAATATTCTCTGCAATACTTAGATTAGGTATGAGATTGAATTCCTGGTATATTACGCTGATGCCCAAATCCAGAGCGTGTTTCGGATCTGTCATTTCCACTTCATTGCCGTCCAGAGTTATGATGCCTTCGTCTTTTTTATAAGCACCGGCGAGAATTTTTAAAAGGGTGGATTTGCCTGCTCCGTTTTCACCGACTAGAGCGTGTACTTCTCCGGATTTTAAATTGAAATGAACTTTATTTAACGCCTTTACCCCGGGAAAAATCTTGTATACATTTTCCATCTCTAAAATGTATTTATTGGGGATTTTCTTTTTCATCCGTAGATAAGTTTATTTATAGGCGTTCTCTTGTTATTCCGGGAAGTGTTCGTCTATATTTTCGGCAGTTACGAAAAGGATTCCGGTATCTATTATTCCGTCTGCGGCTTTGAATCCTTCCGGTAGTCGAATCTCTTTACCCATGTGAATATCATAAAGAACTTTAAGGCTGACATATCCCATCATGTAGGGTCTTTGTCCGACTGTTCCTTGAATATATCCCTGTCTTATAAAATCCAGGGTAATGGGTACTGTATCAAACCCTAATATTTTGACTCCGCCTTTTTTATCCAGGGCTTTTACCGCACGGGCAGCGCCGGGCGCTGCAGGTGCATTTACTCCTACAAATGCCAGAAGATCTGGGTGGGATTGAAGGATTGCTTCTGATTGTGAGAGAGCCAGTGATTCGTCATCATTGTTGGCCTGTAATGTTACTACCATTAAATCAGGGTAGTTAGCAATTGCATCTTTAAAACCTTTGATTCGCTCATTAAGGTTCATAGCGCCGAGTCCCCCTGTAAGCAGAGCTATTTTTCCTTTTGTACCCGCTATCTTTATGAAATGTTCGCCTAATGTTTTTCCCGCTTTGTAATTATCTGTTCCTATATAATAACTACGCAGACTTTTAGGCGAATCTGAATCGAAAGTTATTACGGGAATTTCTTTTTCGGTAGCGCTTTTAATAATAGCCTGGACAGCCTCAGGCTCGTTTGGAGAAATACCGATTCCGGCAACTTTGCTGGAAATAGCTCCTTCTATGATGGATATTTGCAACGCGCTGCTTCCTGTCGGCGGACCGTTGAATATAGCTTTTACTCCCAACTCTTTTGCCATGGCGTTCATGCCTCTTTCTACTTCTGCCCAGTAGGGATGCCCGACTGATTTTGGAACGAGTATGAAAGTCGGAGTCGCTTTCTTTTCTCCGCATCCGGTAGTCATTGCTCCCATTAGAATAACAAGTAAACTAAAAAAACTAATTAATACTTTTTTCATTTTGTAAAGCCTCCTTTTTTCTTTAGTATTTACACTTTAATGAGAATTACAGTGATGTCAAGACCGAATCCCCACCCATCCCCAAAAATTATTATCACGTTTATAATGAGAAAAAGTCTTGTTTATTCA
>CAZRYJ010000252.1:0-2196 GCA_964604245.1 uncultured bacterium
CCTCCTTTTTTTTTAAATGATAACTAAAAACTTACGATTGTCAAGCACCTATCTTTATTATTATAATTTTTTAATAGCAATTTAATTTTTATTATATAAAATTAAGTTAGATTTTATTCAGATCTAAAATTCTTAGAAACAATTCAAAAAAAATGTCCATTATTAATGATAAAATTTTAATCAAGAAATATTGGAACAATATTGAAACTTACTCGGTCTTACACATAAAAAGGAGAGATTTATGAAAAGGTATAAAATTTTATGTATGATTTTCTTATTTTTTATTTTTGTTTCATTACACGCGCTTAATCTAGAGTCCTTTCGTCACCAGTCAACTTATATTATCGATGATGCTCTTGATCTTGCCATTGACGGAACGGATATATACGAAGTCGAGGGAGGCAGAATATTCACAAACCTGAGTAATCTCTCGACAGGTACAGAGAAACTAATGGGAGATGTAAGAGATAACTCTTTCGTTATCGGATGCGTCACTCCCGAACTTTTCGGACTGAAAGGCGCTTTGTTATGGGGCACTCGTAAAGCATTGTATTCTCAAATTCTGGAACTTGACCTTGATGGCGACGGTTTTACCGATTTTAGAGAAAGTGGATTTGTATCCGGAACCTGGATTCGACAATGGGATGCTAACGCGGACGATTCTCTGGACTTTACAGATTCCCGATATGCTGAGGCGTCTGCTGAGAACAGTAATCTCGAAAGTGATATCCTGATAAATATTGCAAAAAAAATAGGAAAAGGAACCGCGGCTCTAACGTATCGAAGGATGACGGAAAAAATTATATATGACTATTACGATTCAAAAAGTTCCCGAATAAATGATTTCAATACAGGAGTACTTCAGGAACAAAGCAGAGAAGACAGTATGATAGCTAAAAACCATGATGAAAACACCCACAATTTCACCGTCTCTTATGAAATGCCCTTTAAGGATTTGAAACTGCGAAGCAGTATATATCTTAAAAATTATAATGTATACAACATGTGGTCAGAAAGGTACAGCTACGATGAGAACCTTGCTCCGGAAGATTCAGCGACAACAGATAGAAGAAGAATACGTCTAGGAAATCGAGATTATGAAGAGTACACCCCTAATAATAAAGGGCTTTGTTTTCGACTCAGGAATACTGATTCAGAAATTTTATGGGAAGCTTACGGAGACATCGGAATATACGATGGGTACGGATATTACGGGGATGATTCTTACGAACGGTTAATTATCGATACAACCACAATTGCCGGGAATGTATCGAAATACAGTGAATGGATTCAAGATAATGATCGTGTATACAGAACATCTATATCCGGATATAGGACGGGCATAGGGGGTAAGATGGAATGGCAACTTTCGGATAATGTGATTTTTGGGGTTGGGCTTGAATACCAGAGCGACAAACTTACACGCGAGTATGACCTTGATTACACAAACTCATCTACAACTATATACGATGATGGTGATTCCGAAATAGATGATATGGACGATTACCAGATAATAAATACAAGTGGTTATATATATACAAGAACTATCGAAAGTAGATCCGATTTAATAACGGCCCCTGTAGGTTTGGAAATAAATATTGGTAAGAATAAAGACTGGTTTATTAGGTTTGGAGCCAGAGCTTATAAAAACAACATCAATGACAAGGAAATAAAGAATATCAATGAAGTTATAAGAGAAACCACAACCATTATTTACGGAGAAAGCGATACAACCGTTACATATCAGGATATCGAATTTTCATCAACAGAATCCGAACACTACACAGAGGTCCAAAAAAATGCTTTTGCTTACGGATTAGGTTGGAAACCTTCAGAAAATTTGAGTATTGACTTTCTCGGAATGTTTGATCTCGCCGACACCGAAGTTTTTTCTTCTAACTGGTTCCGTTCCCTCAAGCTATCGGCAGTCGTTTCATTCCAATAGCAAAAAGGTATTATTTATTATAAGAAGAAAATAGCCACAACAGATAAAAAACATAAATCTCGGGCTTTAAGAAAAAATGTACTGTACTTACTTTAGACCCATTCAACTTTTTTTATTTATTTCCTTATAGACTTTCAACAAAAGGTCATATCCTTCTTCAATAGACATTGGAACAACTTTTGTCTCACCGATTACGGGCATAAAGTTTGTATCACCACTCCACCTCGGAACAAGGTGATAATGAAGATGGT
>CAZRYJ010000253.1:0-2173 GCA_964604245.1 uncultured bacterium
CCACCACCAAGCGCCTGAGTGCCTGAGGTTATCATTTCTCCTTCTTCAACGTTAACACTTGTTACCATACCTTCCATAGAAGACTTGAGTGTAATATTTTCAATGCCTTCAAGATCAAGACCTTCAACATCTACATTCTCCTCCCCTCCAAGTACCACCCAAAGCTGTCTCTTTGCCAGTCGAAGCTGAATTTGACTATTTTCATACTGTTTCCTCGCATCTTCAACATCCTGTTCGGCAATAAAACCCTTCTCGTAAAGTGTTTCTTTTCTTTTAAGATCCCTCTGGGCATCTTCCAGGTCCAGTTTCTTACTTTTTATGGAAGCTTTAGTCTGTGCTACTTTCTGGGCTTCTTCAGGCTGCGGCTGTATCAAAACCAACTTTTGTCCTAATTTTACCTTGTCGCCTTCTTCTACAAACAATTTTATTACCTCTCCGGCAAGAGCAGATTTGACGTTTACCGAAGCAACCGGTTCTACTTTACCGCTTTCAGTAACTTTCCGAACGATATTGTCTCTGCTTGCCTGAATGATTTTAAAATCCGGTGTTTTATTTTTTCGACTTCCATTTATCCGGAGAATCACGAAAACCAATATTACGGCTCCCAGAATAATTCCGCCGACAGTTATGTTTTTCTTATTCATCTTCATTCCAGCTCCTCCTTATCATAAAGAACTCCAATTGCTCTCTTTAACAAAGCTTCAGCTTCAAGAAAATCATATTTTGAGTTAATAAAATTAACCTTTCCTTGTGTAAGGGCAACCTCCGCGTCCATAACTTCCGTTATAGGCGCAAGACCGTTTTTATATCTGCCCAGTGCAGCTTCGTAACTTTCCTGGGCGCTTGCGACCTGCCTCTCTGTTAATTCTATCTTCTTTGACGCGTTCTCCAGATTGATATGTGCCGATTTAACCTCAAGTTTAGCTTGCCTCTTTAAATTTTCATACCCAAGCCTCACATTATTTAAGTCTATATTGGCTTTTCTGATAGCCCTTGACTTAACGCCCCCGTCG
The DNA here is from genome assembly GCA_964604245.1 of uncultured bacterium. Classification (GTDB taxonomy): domain Bacteria; phylum Hydrothermota; class UBA3072; order UBA3072; family UBA3072; genus JAFGHJ01. Next base: position 1,014 of record CAZRYJ010000253.1, read on the forward strand.
AAGATAGGAAAACTTAAAACCATTCCAACACTCCAGTCGGAATTATCATCCCAATTAATTCTATTTAAGGGAAGATCTTCAAAAGCAAATCTTTCCGCATTAAGGCTGTACCCACCGCTTAGAGTTAAAGTCGGCAACCTATTAAGCCAGGCTATCATCATATTGTATTTACTTGCAGAAATAGAAGACTCCTGCTGTTTTATATCCGGTCTATTACTGTAAGCCAGGGTTAATACACTGTCGAATTCGGGAATATTTAACTTTTTCACCTCAACATCTTCAATCGATATGGGAAAATCCAAATCAAGTCCCATTATTTCATTGAGCTCTGCCGTTCCTATCAGAAGCTCGCCATTTGCTTCGTGCAAATTAACTCTGGCTCCTTCTAACGCTGCTCTTGCTTTGAGGGTATCGGCTCTCGGAACCATGCCCAATTCGAACTGCGCTTTCGAAAACTCAAGCTGGTATTCTTTCTGTTCTAAGGTGCCTTTTCTGAGATCCAGCATTTGAGATGCCATAAGAAGATTGTAATATCCTCTTATAACTTCCATTATTAGATTCATTCTTGTAAGTCTATATCCTTCCCTAGAGGACATAAGGTTGGCATCCGATCTTTCAATGTCCAGATAAGTCCTGCCGCTACTAAATGGTTTCATTGAAGCAGAAAGAGCAAGATCATAATGATTACTATTCCAGGAAAATGCATTATAAGTCTCGTTAAGATAATATCCCCCGGAAAGATTAATATCCGGAAGATACCCTGCTCTTGCATCCCCGACATCAAGTTCACTTTTTCTTACCGACCCTTCCGCAATCAAAATAAGAGGTGAATTCTCCAGAGCAATTTCAACACACTTTTCGACAGAAAAGGACCCCGGGAGTGTCCCCTCTTCATACTGTACCGGGGATGCGAAAATAGTCATGAAAAATGCGAAAAATAAGAAAATATATTTCGATATTAATTTTAATCCAATTTTCGCTAATTTACTTCTCATATTATACCCTCCTAAAGTAATTATAATCTCTTTTAGACTCCAGACAATGAAATTAAGGGGTGGAAATATATTTTTCCACCCCTTAAGAATCAAGAAGGGTAGTTTACTTTCTCCTAGGACATCCGGGTTTACCCTGTTTTTCATGCATTCCAGGTTTTCCGTGCC
>CAZRYJ010000254.1:0-2155 GCA_964604245.1 uncultured bacterium
ATATAGAAAATGGAGAATCTGATCCGCTTCCAAGAACAATGAGGTTAGGTCTTTCATTTGCACTTTTTGATGAAAAAGCTCATAAATTGAATTTAAACATGGATTTAATTAAAATCCTTATAGGTGTTGAGTATACAAACTTTAAGGAGATATGGAAAGATTCATGGAAAGCGGTAGGGATGGAATATACCATTAATGATCTCTTTTCGTTAAGATTTGGTTATTTTTCAGATAAAGTTGGCCAAAGAGAAGGGCCGACTTTTGGGGCAGGATTTCAACATAATAAATTTCATTTTGATCTTTCCGTCGATCAAAAGATATATGACTTTGAAACGGCAAACTATAGAATCTCAGCTCAATATTCCTTCTGATGGACTAATTTTAGTAAATAAACCTCCAGGAATGAGGACGACGGAACTTTTAAATAAAGTTAAGTCTCTTTTGTCGTTAGAAAAGGCTGGACATGGAGGTACTCTGGATCCTTTTGCCGAAGGTTTAGTATTGATTCTTTTCGGTAGGGCAACGAAATTAATGGATTATGTTGGAGATGAAAAAGAATATATCGGTACTATGAAATTGGGTGTTGTTACAGATACTGATGATCCTGATGGAAATATTATACAAGAGAGAGAAGTTCCCGAATTATCAGAAGAAGAAATTAAGAAAGTTCTTTCTCAATTTGAGGGTTGTTTCAATCAGGTCGTTCCTCTGTACAGTGCTGTGAAAAGGGGTGGAGAGCGATTGTATAATAAAGCAAGAAAGGGAGAAAAAGTCGAGAATTTACCTGAGAGGAAAGTTTTGGTAGAAGAGATTGAGTTACTTGATTTTTCCCCCCCCTTAGTAAAATTCAGATGTTTGGCTCATCGCGGTACGTATATGCGCTCTTTAGCCAGGGATGTTGGTGAAATCCTTGGTTGTGGCGCACATTTATGTGAGTTGATACGCCTGAAAGTTGGGCCTTATACCATTGATGATTCCTGGAAGCTTTCTGATATTAAAAAAGGAGATTTCCAGACAATTGAATTCCGGAAAGCTCTACCTCATTTAAAACCAATAACTCTTAGAGAAGATGGTATATGGGATTTTGTCCATGGTGGTAAGGTACGAGGGTTCTATCCGAAGGGTTTATATCAGGTGAGAGATAATAGAGGAAATCTTTTGGGAATAGGTAAAGGTGAAATTTATGCGGTGCAACCAATCAAAGTATTCTGTAATAAATAATTTAGATGAACTTGCCCGGATTTCCGGTTTCCTTGCAATGGGAAATTTTGATGGTGTTCATCTTGGACATCAACAGTTAATTAAAGAAGGAAGCAAAAGAGGAGATGTTTTGGTTCTTACTTATGAGCCTCACCCTTTGATTGCACTAAATAAAACTCAAGGACCTTTTTTGTTGACTACTTTAAGCGAAAAAATATCATTATTGGACGATTTTTCAGTAAAGAAAATAATTGTTCTTAATTTTGATTCTGAGATAGTCCAAATGTCTCCGGAAGATTTCATAGAAATTATTATAAAAGAAAGATTGAATCCGGATGGAGTGATAATAGGGTTCGATCATCATTTCGGAAAGGATAGAAAAGGAGGGGCTGACTTTCTTAAGAAAATGGGAGAAAAGTTAGGGTTCGAAGTAATTGTTTTTCCTGAGGTAAAAATAAATAATAAAAAGGTCAAAAGTTCTGAGATCAGAAAGTTATTAAAAACTGAGAAAATGGATAGTGTATATAAGATGCTTGGTCATCCTTATTTGATTGAAGGCAAAGTAATTAAAGGTGATGGGGTAGGTAGTTCTCTTGGTTATCCTACTGCTAATATTCAATTGGATTCTAAGTATAAATTACTGCCAGGCGAGGGATTGTATTCCTCGATTGTTGAGGTCCTGGATGAGAAATTTCCGGCAATGCTTTATATTGGATCGTCTCCTACGTTTGGAATAAATGATGTCAAGATAGAAGTTCATATTATGGGTTTTTCAGAGGAAATATATGGAGAAAAAATAAGGTGTTATGTTTATTCATTGATAAGAAAGAAAAAGTTTTTTTCATCTAAGCAATCTTTAAAAGAAAGTATAGGTAGAAGTAAAGAAGAAACGTTAAAAAGTCTTAAGGAGGTTTATAAATGGGAATCACAACTAAGAAAAAGCAGGAATTAATTA
>CAZRYJ010000255.1:0-2151 GCA_964604245.1 uncultured bacterium
TTCCTTATTACTTTTATGATGGTTATTTGCATTGGGAAACAGATATAAATGATTGGTCTTTAGTCTTGAGTGGGTATACGGGGAAGGATTTCCTCGATATCAGGGATGATGATGACGAATCAATAAGAATTATAGGTTTTGACTGGGGAAATGACGTTGTGGCCTTGAATTTATTTCATTCGAACACGGAAGGCGATTTGTTTCATATTTTTGCGGGATATAGCAATCATGATTTTTACCTCAGGGTTCTTGATACTATTTTTATAACGGATGGTAATATTGATGTTGGTACAATCGGAGCGGAATACATTAAGAAGTTAGGAGAACATGAAATTACAGTCGGATTGAATGATTCTTACAATCCTTTCGAATATAACGTTAATTTCTTGATGGGATATGCGTATTCTTATAAAGATATATGGAGTAATAGGGCTTCTTTTTATATTGAAGATAAATTCAAGTTGTCTGATAAAATTCTTCTCCTGGGAGGGGTTTCTCTTACTCATTATTATTCAGAAAGTGAGGAATTCAATCAAACAAATTCAGATTTTTTGCGAGCTTACAGGTTATCAGCCAAGTACTTTTTTGATGATTTGCGAGCCATAACATTTTCTTTCGGAAATTTTCATCAGTATATTGTGCCCGGGGGGTCTATAATGGCGGGTGCAGGTGGAGGAGTGGATATTCCAATTTATTACTGGATTCCTCTCGGTGGTCAATATGATCCTGAAGAAGCTCATCACTTTAATCTTGGATTTGAGGGTTGGTTGAGGGAAGACCTCTATTTTTCATTAGAAGGATATTATAGAAGATATAATCGTCTTCTGAATATGAGAGATCTCGATGACATTGAAATCAGTACTGAACAAGAATATTATGAGACTATGCTGGAGGAGGGAAGCGGCGAAGCTTATGGTATGGATTTTCTTTTGAAAAAGGAAATCGGTAATTTAAGAGGTTGGTTAAGTTATTCTTTCCTTAAAACGGATGTCGCTTTCGGAGATGAAACATATCCTACCGATTGGGATAGAAATCATAATCTTCATGTGACTCTTCTTGCTTTATTAGGAAAAAAATATGAGGCTGGAGTCCAATTCGGTTTTTGTTCGGGTAATCCATATACAACTGATCTTTCGCGTTTTCGTTACAGAAAAGAAGTTATGCCGTACGGGGAAGATGAGTCTGAATGGATAGAATTGCAGGGTGATAAAAATCAGGTCAGGTATCCGCCTTATATTCGTTTAGATGCGAGTCTAAGCAGATCTTTCTATTTCGGAAACAACGGGTTGGATGTAAAACTCAGTTTGTACAATGTGTTGAATTCCAAGAATGTTTTTATGTATTACTATGACTACGACCAAGAACCACCCATTAAAGAAACATTTTATATGTTACCGTTTATTCCTTCGATTGAATTTATTTACAGGTTTTAGGAGGGTAGAGCATGGAAAAAAAAGGACTTATATTTTTGACTTGTTTTTCTGTTTTATTTTTTCTTTCGTGTAGTACCGAAGAAGCACCTTACGATCACAGGTATGTTGTAAATCTTGTTTTAAAACCGGATATGAAATTCCAGCGGGCTTTTGTTGATTCCACATATAGGTTGGATGTCCCTGTCGGTCTGTATAATGCCGGGATTTCGGATGCTGAGATTTTTCTTGTCGATGAAAATTCTGACACTTTTTGGTTCGATGAATCCGATACTCTTATGGGGCTTTATTACAGTATTGATTCTTTTTTTGTGGAATATGGTATGCGGTATTTGGTTAATATTTCTGTTGAAGGAGAAGTGATGTCGAGAGAAGTTCAAGTTCCCGGTTCGCTTGCCATACTCTCACCTGAGCATCTTGATACAATATCTTTAAGCAATCCACCTCTTTTAGTCTGGAATAGCTGTGATTATTGTTTTAAAAACGCTTATGATGTACTTCCGTATATTACGGGTGAAATGGCTGAATCGGATAGTTTTCCCCCAATGGTTAGTCTGGATACATTTATGGGTATTTTTTCTGCCAGCCTTTTATTTAAGGAAAAAGATACAATGTATACTCTTTTGGTGCAGGCAAAGGATTCCAATGCTTATGCTTTTTCCAACATGTGGTTTGAATATGGAGAACTTAAGGAAGGAATCGCTGTTGGTCTAATTGGGGC
>CAZRYJ010000256.1:0-2128 GCA_964604245.1 uncultured bacterium
GTTTATCTAATGTTTTTACATCTGCCTGTTTCTTGCTGGCAATATTTTTCTATCCTCTCATAAAAGCAATCGGCGGCGGCTATCAGGTTGGGAATAGTACTTTTTATCCCGTTACCGCACCTGCGCTTGTTCTTGTCGGCGCTCTTATGATTAAAAGTGTTGCAAATATAAAATGGGATGATGTAACCGAGGCAATTCCTGCTTTTTTGGTTTTAATCGGAATTCCTTTGACCTATAATATATCTCACGGGATGGCACTCGGTTTCGTTTCTTATCCTATCATGAAGCTTTTTTCTGGTCGAGTCAAGGAAATCCATCCGATTATGTGGGGTTTAGCAGGTGTTTTTGCGGTAAGCCTTGTACTGTCGACAAGATACTGAAGCAGTTTTAAGGTCTAAAGACCTTAAAACAGTTGAGTGGTTGAATTGTTTAGTGGTTGAGTAGTAAAAACAACAAATAAAAAAAAGTCAAAATAAAATCTTGTGTTAATCTTGTGAAATCTTGTGGTTAAATTTCTTCAGTTTTTTTCGATTTGTAAATCCCCGTACAATATTTTATGATCTTTAGGGATAGATTTATACATCAAAAGAGCAAGTTCTCTGATTTCCCAGAGAGCTGCTTTACTCGTTCGTAATCCAAGGAAATTTCTGAAACTGCGTGCGTTTAATGTCATAATTAATTCCGTTTTGAAGGATTCGGGAAGGAGATATTTGATTAAATCATTTGAAAGTTTATATTTTGATAAAAATAATAGTATATGTTTTAAGTTCTGGGCGGTTGTCTGGTAAAATTTCAGCAGAACCTCATCGGGTAATTCAGGTACAACGCAGTATCTTTCTACTATTTTTTTATAGCCGGCGGGAGTATTTGCCTTCTTTATATCCTTATCTTTGGTCAGATCCTTTAAAGTATATCTTGTCGAGCGTACCGTATAGCTTGCCATCCTGTGGCGTACAAGTTCCTGAAGAAGAGCACGCGAAACTCCTTCAATTTTAAAAGTGTAACTGCAATGTTCGAAAATTGACGTATGTTTCCATTTTATTAAATTTCGTAGAAGCTTTTTATCCTTTGGTCCCATACCGTCCGAGTCTGAACCGCGAGATGTTCTCGCCGCAGTTATACATTTTTTTATCGAGTCGTAGTCGATTAAAGTAACTTTCATTTTTTTATTATATGGGGAATCTGAATAAATTCAAGGGAGTATCACCGCAAAGACGCAGAGGGCGCAGAGAAAAGATAATATTTTGTTTGTTTAAGACCCACACGACCCTGATTTTTTTAACCACAGAGAGTAAAAAACATGTTTTATATGTAGACAGTTGGTTTTCTGGGAGGTGTTTTTAGATAAACAAAATAAAAAAGGTAGGTTGGGGTATGGCTCGGTGTTCTCCGCGTCTTTGCGGTAAATCTATCTTGACAAAAGTCTTAAAAACAATATTTTTGTAAAAATGAATTATTCAATCGATTATAATAATATCTCAGCAAATTATTCAATACATAGAAATGCAAGTTCTACTGTAGTTAATCATATTTTGGAGAAGATAAAAAATAAAAATATTAAAAAAATATTGGAAATAGGGTGTGGTACGGCTGATTATTTGTTTGCTTTAACGCAAAAATTAGAATCCGATTCTTATGGTTTTGACAATTCCGAGAATATGATAAATGAGGCAAATATAAAGAATCCAGGCTTAAATTTAAATGTTAATGATCTGGATAACGTTTTTAATTATGAGGATGATTCCTTTGATTTAGTGTATTCAATTGATGTAATTCATTATGTTAAAGATTTAAATTATTATTTTAAAGAATGTAATCGTGTTTTAAATAAAGATGGGATATTAGTCACAGTAACAGATTCCGGGGAAGATTTAGAAAATAGAACAATAACAAAATATTTTCCCGAATCATTAGAAATTGAAAGGAAAAGATATCCCGGGGTCTATAAAATAGTAAAAAGCATGCAAAATAACGGTTTTAAGGGAATCAATATAACTCATTCGGAAAAAGAGTATAAAATGAGTGGGGAAATATTTCAAAAGTTTAAAAATAAAGCTTTTTCAGCAATAAAGTTAATAAGTGATGAAAGTTTTGAGGAAGGAATTCAAAAGATAGAAGAAGATATGAA
>CAZRYJ010000257.1:0-2118 GCA_964604245.1 uncultured bacterium
TATAGGAGGTAAACAATGGCGAAGGGAAAATTTGAGAGGACGAAGCCGCATTTAAATGTCGGGACAATTGGTCATGTAGATCATGGAAAGTCTACATTAACTGCTGCGATGACAAAGGTATTAGCGACAAAGAAATTAGCCGAATTTGTGCCATTTGATATGATAGATAAAGCTCCTGAGGAGAAGGCAAGGGGAATAACTATCCAGTTAGCGCATATAGAGTATGAGACAGAGAAGCGACATTATGCGCATATAGATTGTCCCGGACATGCCGACTATATAAAGAATATGATAACGGGTGCCGCGCAGATGGATGGCGCGATACTGGTAGTAAGCGCGCCCGATTCAGTAATGCCGCAGACGAGAGAGCACGTATTGTTAGCGAGACAGGTAAACGTACCTGCAATTGTAGTATATGTAAACAAAGTAGATATGTTGGATGATCCTGAGTTAATAGAGTTGGTAGATATGGAAGTAAGAGATCTGTTAAATCAGTATGAATTTCCCGGAGATAAGATACCGATCATAAAGGGAAGCGCGTTAAAGGCATTGGAAGCTGAGGCTGATGGAGAGGCATGGAAATCCATATATGAATTAATAGAAGCAATGGACAGTTATATACCTGAACCTACGAGAGAGGTAGACAAACCATTTTTATTAGCGGTAGAAGATATATTTTCGATAAAAGGAAGAGGAACGGTAGCTACGGGGAGATTAGAGCGAGGAATAATAAAGGCAGGAGATGAAGTAGAGATAGTAGGAGTAAGAGATACACAGAAGACAGTAGCTACAAGTTTAGAGATGTTCAGAAAGACATTAGATGAGTCGATAGCGGGAGATAATGTAGGAGTGTTATTAAGGGGGACGAAAGCAGAGGAGATAGAGCGGGGAATGGTATTGGCGAAACCCGGATCGATAACACCACATAAAAAGTTTAACGCGAGAGTATATATATTAGAAGAGAAAGAAGGCGGGAGACATACGGCATTCACGGTAGGATACAGACCGCAGTTTTATTTCAGGACGACGGATGTAACGGGAGAGATAAAGAGTTTCAAGGATAGAGATATGGCATTACCCGGAGATCACGTAGAGATGGAAGTCGAGTTAATATACCCGATAGCGATGGAAAAAGAGCTTCGATTTGCGGTAAGAGAAGGCGGAAGAACTGTTGGTGCCGGTGTTGTTACCGGGATACTGGAGTAGGATTTGCATATAATTATTCGCCTGAATTGTAGTGAATGTAATATTCGTAATTATACAACGAAGAGGGCAAAAACTCAAACAAGTAAGTTGCAGCTAAAAAAGTATTGCCCTCGTTGTAAGAAGCATACTCTTCATAAAGAGAAATAGGCCTGTGGCTCAACTGGCTAGAGCACCGGACTCCAAATCCGGGGGTTGGGGGTTCGAGTCCTCCCAGGCCTGCTTTTAGGAGATAAAAATGATAGGGAAGATAGTAACTTTTTTTAAGGAAGTAAAACAGGAATTGTTTAAAGTCTCATGGCCGAAAGGCAGGGAAGTGTCTGCATCTACGGGTATTGTGATAGTGTTCTCGGCCATTCTGTCTTTCGTGATTTGGGTTCTTGATATTGTCTTTTCAAGAGTTTTTATGTTTTTGATAAGATAGGGTTTTATGAATGTAAATAATAAATATAGGTGGTTTATAGTTCATGTTTTTACCGGGCAGGAGAAAAATATCTGCAAGTATCTTGCCGAGCAAAGAAAAAAGAAAAAGATGGATAACCTCATAGAGCAAATTATCGTTCCGGAGAGAATGATCAAAGTTAGAGATAAGAAAGGCGATATTAAAAGTAAAGAAAAGAGATTGTATCCGGGTTACATTCTTGTACGTGCAGCGGAAAATGATGCTGTGACGCAGCTTATAGCAGAATCTCCGAAGGTAATGGGTTTCTTGGGTAAAAAAGCTGCCCAGCCAATAACAGATGAAGAAGCAGAGAAAATTTTGGGTCTTATGGAAACGGTAGAAGAAGTAAACGATACAAGATTTTTAGAGGGACAGACGATTCGAATAATTGACGGACCTTTTACGGATTTTAATGGATCTATAAAAGAATCAAACAGAGAAAAAGAGAGATTGGTTGTAATGGTTACGGTTTT
>CAZRYJ010000258.1:0-2106 GCA_964604245.1 uncultured bacterium
AAAAAATAAATGAGTTAAAAGATAAAAAAAATGCGGTTATACTGGTACATAACTATCAAAGAGGAGAAATTCAGGATATAGCCGACTATCTCGGCGATTCACTCGGCCTGTCACAACAGGCAAAAAGTACGAAAGCTGATATAATTGTTTTCTGCGGTGTTAAATTCATGGCGGAAACCGCGAAAATACTCTCTCCAAACAAAAAAGTTTTAATGCCGAGGAAAGAAGCGGGATGTCCAATGGCTAATATGGTAACACCCCGAGACGTACTGACGTTGCGTGAGAAATACCCGAGGGCAAAGGTGGTTTCATATGTAAATACGAATGCCGATGTAAAAGCAGTAAGTGATGTTTGCTGTACTTCGGCTAACGCGGTTGAGGTCGTAAAAAATATCGATTCGGATGAAATTATCTTTGTTCCGGATAGAAATCTTGGTTCATACGCGAAGAGATTTACCGATAAAAAGATGATACTCTGGGATGGGTTTTGTTATGTGCATGATCGGATATTAAAAGAGGAAATTGCCGCGGCAAAAAAGCAATATCCCGAAGCTTTACTTTTAGTACATCCGGAGTGCAGACCGGAAGTAATCGACATTGCGGATGAAGTACTGTCCACTTCCGGAATGTTGAAGTTTGCTAAAAAGTCCAGGGCAAAAAATTTTCTGATAGGAACAGAGGAAGGAATACTGTATAGATTAAAAAAAGAAAATCCCGAAAAAGTGTTTTATAATGTTGGGACCCCAAGAGTTTGTTTCGACATGAAATTAACTCATCTTAAAGATGTATACTTAGCTTTAAAAGAAGAAAAAAATGAAATAACTCTTTCCGAAGATATTATTAGTGCTTCACAGAAAGCATTAGAAGAAATGTTAAAATATGTCTAAGGAAAGAATTCTTGTTGCTATGAGCGGAGGGGTGGATTCTTCGGTGACGTGCGTTCTTCTTAAAAAAAAGGGATACGATATAACAGGTGTTACAATGAAAATCTGGGACGGTGGAGAATGCAAAGATTTCGAGCAACGCTCCCATGCCTGTTACGGACCCGGAGAGTATGAGGATATAGAAGACGCAAAAAAAGTGGCAAATAAGCTTGATTTTCCGTTGATTGTATTTGACCTCTGTAAAGAATACCGGGATATAGTTCTTGATTATGTAACCGATGAATACCTTTCAGGAAAAACACCCAATCCCTGTGTCTTATGTAATAGGATGGTAAAATTGAGCGTACTTTTGGATAAGGCTGCTGATGCCGGACTTAAGTTTGACTGTGTTGCTACAGGTCATTACGTAAAAAGTAAGTTTGACGAAGAAAAGAAACGGTATCTTTTACTAAAAGCAAAAGACAAGGAAAAAGACCAATCATATTTCCTCTATTCGTTATCTCAGGAACAGATAGCAAAATGCATTTTTCCTCTTGGCGATTACACTAAGGAAGAAACAAAAAAATTGGCAAAAGAGATCAATCTACCAGTAAAAGAAAAAAAAGAAAGCCAGGATTTTTTTTCCGGAGATATGTCAACTCTATTCGGAGGAAAGGGAAAACCAGGAGAAATTATCGATAAAGAAGGAAATGTCTTGGGCGAACATAGGGGAATTCAGTATTACACTATAGGGCAGAGAAGGGGTCTTGGAATAGCAAAAGGTTTACCTCTCTATGTTATTGAAATTGACAAAGAGAATAATTCAATTATTGTGGGAAAGAAGGAAGATCTATTTGAAGACGAATTACTGGCGGATAAACTTAATTGGGTTTCTATCGAAAATCTCAATAAACCTCTTGAAGTAAAAGCCAGGATACGTTATCGCCACAGGGAAGCAAAAGCAGTTGTTTCACCCTATAAAGACAATACGGTTCTAGTCAAATTCGAAGAACCTCAAAGCGCAATAACGCCCGGACAGGCTGTCGTTTTTTATCAGGGCGAGGTACTTGTAGGTGGTGGAACGATAACGAAACAGAAGAAAATTTAGAGGGGCAAATCCGTCAAAATGCAAAAATCAAATATCAAAATGAAAAAATACAAATCAAAGTTTAAAAAGAAAAAAACATTTACCACAGAGGACACAGAGGAATAATTGTGTTAAAAAAGGAAAGAACACTGAGAA
>CAZRYJ010000259.1:0-2073 GCA_964604245.1 uncultured bacterium
GCGAAGCCAAAGGCAGCCCGACGCAAGGCGGCGGGCAAGCCGTATGGGTGGGGGGGATGGAGTAAAGATTGAAAATTAGGCGGTTTGTTTTTCCGCCCACCTTCGAACATGGTTCGCGATTGACACCCTATAATTGGACGCAGATGAACGCAGATTGACTTGGATTTTTGTTTTTTTAACTCGAAACGCGAAACGCGTAACCCGAAACTCTAATTAACCACAGAGGACACCCTGGTACGGTCGGTTCCTCCCTACCCCGATACAGTCATTCTTCCTTACGGGACAGGCAGGGCAGGCAGAGAAAAAAACAACACACAGAGAACACAGAGTTTTTCACTAATTAACTAATATACTAATTTACCAATTAACTGATTAACCATTTTGGTTAATCTTTAAGTTCAGGGTTGCTTGTTTAACGCATTGATATATTGAAGTCGATCATAAAGTTCTGGTTTCTCACTTTCTTTTTTACTAAGTTTTCCTCTGAATTCATCAATGTTTTTGTAGTTGTTTTTATCCATCCAACCTTCGATTCCTTCTAAGATTTTTTTTATGTGGTCAATGCCGTTTTTATATAATGTGGAGCAGATTTCTACAGCTTTTGCTCCGGCTAAAATTTGTTTTATGACATCTTTTCCTGAATAGATACCGGTAGTTGCAACAAAATCGCAAGTTATGCGGTCAGATAAAAGAGCAATCCATCTTAGACTGTTGCTAATTTCATTGGGAGAACTTAGAGGGTTACCTGCTATTAGCTTAAGATTTTCGATATCTATGTCAAGCTGATAGAAACGGTTAAACAAAACTAAACCTCTTGCCCCTTTTTTTGACATATCATTAAATATTTTTGCCATGGATGTGAAGTAATGTCCAATTTTAACCGCTACAGGTAAGTTGATTTCCTCCAACACTCCTTCTAAAATGTCTATATATACGCGCTCTATTTCTTCGCTGCTTCTTTCTAAGTTACTCGGGAGCAGCGAAATATTGAGTTCGAGAGCGTCCGCGCCTGATATCTCTAACTGTTTTGCATAATCAATCCACCATTTGGGAGATATACAATTGAGGCTCGCGATTATTGGAATTGAAGTTTCTTTTTTTGCTTCCGATATTAAATCAAGGTATATATCCGGACCGTTAGCCATGCTCATTCCCCGGACATATTCAAACGCCTCTGTATGACCGGTTAACCAGCTGTTGTCTATCAATTTTTTGGTTTCCGTTTCGATTTGTTCTTCGAAAAGAGATTTCAGGACAACTGCTCCCGCACCGGCTTTCTCGCATTTTTTTATGTTTTCGATATTGGCGGTCAAATCACAACTTGCAACAATTAAAGGGTTCTTTAATTCAATACCCATATATACCGTAGAAAGATTCGCCATATTTACCTCCCGGCTACTTTTATTTATATTCTTTTTTTTCTATTATTTTTTTGTGAGTAATAATAAATTTCATTATCAAAGGTTGTTCGATTTTATGTTTTTATCATTTGCTTTTTGGTTTTTTTTATTGCAGTATTATAAAATTCGTATTTTATTTTAGGAATTTCTTTTATATCAAAAAATTTAGCATCCTGGGCATCATCACCCGCGCGGATTTTACCTTCTGTTATTTTAACAAGAAAAATTATTACAACCAGACTGCCGTAAATTTTGGTATCCTGGGAATGCACACCGAGCAATTCTATTATTTCTCCTTTCAAGGAAGTTTCTTCATAAAGTTCCCTTAGAGCTGTTTCTTCCGGTTTTTCTCCGTATTCCATAAATCCGGAAGGAGGTGCCCACGTGCCTTTTGAAGGTTCTATTCCTCTTTTTATGAGAGCAATTTTATCTTCTTTTATTCCTATGATTGATACGCAGGGAAGGGGATTTTTGTAGTCAATGAATCCGCAGGAATGGCAGTTTTTTCGCTTTTTTCCTTCAATAAGATTGTTCTTTAGTTTTTTGCCGCATATTGGGCAGTATGTGAATTCTGGTTTTGAATTATAATTCGTGTTTGTCATAATCTAAAATTAAGGCTTTACGTGATTAAGTCAAGAAGAGAAACAGCCGATTGTTTTCGGTTTCTTTAATA
>CAZRYJ010000260.1:0-2067 GCA_964604245.1 uncultured bacterium
TTCCAAATTCACGGTTATTGCCTCCGGAACTAAACCAAAAAAGTTTGGAGATTGTCTTATACCCGACGAATTAGTCCCCAGAGTTTTTTATGAGGTATATCCGCTTGGTGCTTTGAGAGATAAAAAGATTGCTATCATCGGAGCAGGAGACGGGGCCTTTGATTACGCTCTCAATTTAGAGAAACACAATGAAGTCATAATTTTAAATAGAAGGGAAGGATCAAAGTGTATTCCAGTCTTATTCGAAAGAGTCGAGGCATCTTCGAAAATCACTTATATAAAAAACATAAAAGTCCAGGCGATTACTTCTTCTCCTAAAGACACTATTATGCTTGAATGTATTATACCCAAAGGAGTTAGGAATGTCGAAGTTGATTATCTGTTATTTGCAATTGGGCGAGTTCCCTGCCTTGATTTTTTATCCCCAGATTTAAAGAAAAAAATTCTTAAAAACAATAGCAATAATCGACTATACCTTGCAGGAGATGTGAAAAATGATATTTTCAGACAAACTGCCATAGCAACCGGTGATGGTATTATTACTGCGATGAAAATAAATAACGAAATAAAAAAGGATACATAATGAAAATTGTTGCCGCGTCAGGTAAGGCCGACATAGCTGTCGTATATATTGGGAAGATGAGAGATAATCGTTTCGTGGAGTTTGTAGAGTCGGTTCAACCGCCCCTCCCGCGTGAAAAGAAATGGGTTTTGATAGTTTCATCTCTTTTTGGATGTCCTGTTGGTTGTTCTTTTTGTGATGGGGGGATTAGTTATAAAGGTAAACTTTCCAAAGAAGAAATCTTTGCCCAAATAGATTTTCCAATAAGAAAAAGATACCCAGATGGAAATATACCGGTAAAAAAATTCAAGGTTCAGTTCGCAAGAGTAGGCGAACCTGCACTTAATCCTGCGGTGATCGAGGTTTTATCGGAACTTCCATACCGTTACAATGCTCCGGGACTCCTGCCTTGTGTTTCGACAATCGCGCCCGAGGGAACTGATGAGTTTTTTGATAAACTATTATATGTTAGAAAAAATATCTATCGAAAAAAAGAGTTTCAGCTTCAGTTTTCAATTCATACAACCGATAGTGAACTTAGAGATAAATTAATACCTGTAAAAAAATGGAATTTCAAAAAGGTTGCCGAGTATGGGGAAGCTTTCTATGAAGAAAACTTTAGAAAGATAACTTTAAATTTCGCCCTGGCTCACGAGACTACTGTTGAATCTTCCATCCTTTTGGAATATTTTGATCCGGATAAATTTCTTATTAAAATAACTCCAATAAACCCAACCTATAAAGCACTAAAGAATAAAATTTCTTCTTTTCTTGAGCCCAATAATAATAAAAAATCCCAGGTCTTGATAAATAATCTTCAAAATGCAGGTTACCAGGTTATAAAAAGTATAGGAATCCTTGAGGAAAACAATATTGGGAGTAACTGCGGGCAGTATATACAAACGCATCTTGCGGAGAGTGAGAGTTTGGAGAACAGTTATACTTACACGGTGAAAAATTTCGATTAAAAAAAAGAATTAACCACCAAATACACAAAAACACTAAAAAAAACTAATTATCACACAGAGAACACAGAGAAAAAAATCAAGTTTTGTTGTTTTAACTAAATCCCAGCCCCCAAATCCAAAATCCTAACTTAGCCACAGAGACACAGAAAACACAAAGGTGTTTTTTTGTTTTTCCTATTCAACGATTCGACCCTTCAACTTAAATTCGAAGAATTTACTTGACAAATCAATTTGCTCTAATTAAAGTATATCTGAAAACAATTTCTATAAAAGGAGGTATTTTATGAAAGTTAGGAATTATTTATTTGTTTGTTTTGTATTTATTGTGTTTGTCTGTCCTATAGCAATGTTTTCTTCTGAGGTTCCCAAGATAGGTGCCCGTGGGGGTATTGGTACTGATATTAATTTGGGACTCGCATTTGGCGGTGGCGTTAATTATATGCTTGATATGGGGGAAAACCCATTAGAGTTGGGGGTCTTAGTATTCTACAGCCATTGGTCTGAAACAGATGATAACGGGTATCACGAATATACCGA
>CAZRYJ010000261.1:0-2052 GCA_964604245.1 uncultured bacterium
TACTACTTTCGGATCAACTAATACTTATGAGTCCTTCACTTATGATACCGCACCCGTATCTTCACATGAGAAATTTTTACCTTAAACCACTCTCGGAAATCATAAAAGAAGAAACAGAACCTTTTACAGGAAAAAAAATTAAAACTCTACTGGCGGATTGTCCAGATAAGAAAAGCGTATGGAAAACTGGGAATATATTGCAATAGAAGGCGGAATAGGCGCAGGAAAAACAACACTGGCAAAGTTTCTTTCCAGAGAATTCAACACAAAGCTGGTACTTGAAGATATTGACGGCAATCCTTTTCTTCCACAATTCTATGAAGACCCGGAAAGATACGCCTTCCCAACCCAAATCTTTTTCCTTCTTTCCCGGTATAATGAACTCAGGAATTTAACGAATAGAGAACTTTTTACCAGAAGAATTATTTCCGATTATACGTTTGACAAAGATAAAATTTTTGCGTTTATAAATCTCGATGAAAGAGAAACAGGGTTATATGAAAAAATTTATAATCTTCTTGATAAAGACATTATAAAACCCAGTCTTGTAATTTATCTTCAGGCAAGCTTAGATACCTTGATGGAAAGAATAAAAAGCAGAGGGAGAATTTATGAAAGAAGAATAAAAGAAGACTACATAAAGACCCTTATTCGTTCATACAACGAATATTTTTTTCACTTCCAAAAGAGTCCGGTATTAATAGTAAATTCAAATGAATTTGATTTCTTGAATGAACCTTCCCATCTTCAATTACTAAAGAAAGAAATTGCCTCAATTAAGACAGGAATAAACTATTTATCTATCGCCCAATGAAAATTATTAGAAAAATAAAAGAGCAACAAAATTATTCTTTAAATATGAAATACCGGAAAATGAAAATCGGTCTTGTACCTACAATGGGCTTTCTACATAAAGGGCATTTAAGCCTAATAGATACAGCAAAAGAACTGTCGGAGAAAATTTTGGTATCCATTTTTGTCAATCCAACTCAATTCGGAGAAGGAGAAGATTATGAAAAATATCCAAGAGATGAAAAAAGAGATTTGGCTATACTAGCCGACAAAAAAGTCGATGTCGTATTTATACCGACCGTAAAAGAAATGTACCCGGAAGGATTCCAGACATTCTGTCAGGTCAATCAACTGACAAAAAAGAACTGCGGAAAAAGTAGACCGGGGCATTTTAAGGGAGTAACCACGGTTGTTTTAAAACTATTTAACATAATACAACCGGATATTGCCGTTTTCGGGGAAAAAGATTACCAGCAATATATTATTATAAAAAGGATGACGGAAGATTTGAATTTACCAATTAATATTATAGCCTCCCCTATTGTGAGAGAAAAAGACGGTCTTGCTATGAGTTCGAGAAATAAATATCTTAATCACGAACAAAGAAAGGAAGCAACCGTTCTATATGAATCTCTAATTCACGCAAGAAATCTTATTAAACAAGGTAAACATGAAATTAGTTTACTACTAAAAGAAATGTCAAATCTAATCGAATCGAAAAAAAACGCCCGCATAGACTACATCAACTTTGTAAATCCTGAAACTCTGGAGAATGTACAAAAAATAAAAGAATCAACACGAATCTTAATGGCAGTACGGGTAGGGAACACAAGGCTCATCGATAATATGGAAGTAAAACCATGAATTTAGAAGCCAGAAGCCTGAAGTTAGAATACAGAATCCCTTCAACCCTCCAAAAAAAAGAAGAACAACGAATCACACAAATAACACGAATACCTCTATTGGTACAAAATCCAACGTCCAAAGTCATGAGTCAAAAAATATTTGTGCAATTTGTGCTATTTGTTGTTAAAAAATGGGGTTTTGAGGGGAAAACAAGAAAAAACTATGTGTTATCTGTGGTTAAATCTTAGAGGATTATAATGGTTACTTTAGAAAAGAAAATTCACAGGGGTCTTAAAGTTTTTCTGATACTTGTAGTTCTTACAATGTTAGCCCTTTTAGTTCTCTCGGATCCTGACCCGAAAAAAAGATTTAGTTTCAACATTATTCAAAAAATTTCATACGCGTTCAAACAAA
>CAZRYJ010000262.1:0-2028 GCA_964604245.1 uncultured bacterium
TAAAAACTGCAGGGCTGATTAAAGGTAAGGGAGAAATTCAGCTTGAAAAACCTGCGCTTTTTTTCTTTGATTTTAGTATGAAAGATTTTAATATAAGTACGTTTTTACCGGAAGGAAACGGAAAAATAGATTTTTCCGGAGAAGTAAAGGGAGATATTTTAAAACCGCGGGATATTTCAGCTTCTTTGTATATTGAAAATTTTGACTCAAAATTTAGAGATCATAGCATAGGTTCAGTGGGGGAAATTCATATTAAATATTTTTATCCTTATGTTTTGGTTTCACCTTCAGTAGTTTCAGTTAATGAATCTAAATTAAATTTTTCCGGAGAAATTCCAATATTAGAAAATAGAGCTATTAAATTAGATTTTTCAACTCAAAAGTTTCAGCTTGACGCATTAAATCCTTTTGTAAAAGATTATGATTTCAAAGGTTTATTAGATTTAAATTTTTCATTGTCCGGAAAAATAAAAAACCCGAACGTTTCTGGGAATTTAAAAGTTGACAGCTTATTTCTATTTATGAAAAATGACACACTCGGCCCGGTTGACATTAGTGCAGAAGCAAATCGAAATAATTTAAAATTTGATATTTTGAGAGCCGAATTTAGAGATATTGTTTTGGAGAATTTTGAACCGATCTCTGTAACATTCGAAAAAGATTTTATTGAATTCGAACCGTCAAAAATCAAACTTTTTGATAATATTATTTCGTTTTGGGGAAGTGTTCCGATTCCGTTCAAAGACGAAATGGATTTAAATATTTCTACAAAAGAATTTGCGCTGAAAGGTTTGAGCTCCTTAATTCCAGGAGAGATAAATGATGGGAAGCTTTCTTCTACCGTTAAAATTATTAGAGCAAAACCTTTTCCTTCTTTAAGTGGAGAGATTATAGTCGATGACCTCGTTTTGCAATTTAAAGATAAAAGTCCTGTGGGACCGTTAAACCTGAATCTGGGATTATCCGGTGATACTGTTAGGATAAATAAATTTGATTTTTTGATACATAGTAACAAAATAGGGAATGATGATGCCGTAATATTAAATTTAAAGAGAGAATTTGTGGAAATTTCTCAAGGCAGGTTTAAAATAGGAGATAATCCTTTTTCGCTTCATGGGAAGATACCGTTTGATAAAAATTCCGAATTTGATATTTATTGTAATTTTAATTCTCTTGATCTGTCAATTTTCTCACCCCTTTTCCCGGAGAGTGTTTTTTCCGGATTTGTTTCATCATCGGTAAATTTGAAAGGAACGTGTGCCAAACCTCAAGTATATGGAAATTTAGTATTGGAGGATAATAATTTTAAAATTAAAGAGAGCTATTTTGGTCCTGTTAACGGAAAATTTTCTTTTAAAAGTGATATAATTGATTGTTCGGATATTACCGTAGGATTTTCCAAAGGATATGCTCTTATAAACGGTAGTATCGGACTTAACCAAAGTGCTTCTTTAAATGTTGATTTTCGAAAAATTGTAATACCGATAAAAAAGAAATCTTATTCAAACTTAAATGGGGAATTGAAGCTTTTAAGTAGCCTTAATGATTATTCTATTTCGGGTGAATTAAGATTTGATGGTGTTTATGCGGATCCGTTTGAAAATCAATTAATAGGCGGCTTATTGAAAAAAGCTAACCGTCCGGCAAGTAAGAGTTCAAATATTTTAGAAAAGATAAGACTTAAGATAGGAATTGGTTCGGATTTTATTGTTAATAATCGGGAGGCATATATTAAAACCGAAAGTGATCTTTCTGTATCGGGTACGGCGGCAAAACCGGGAATGTCCGGAGAAACAAAAATAATTGAGGGGGGGCATTTAAATTATTTAGGCACGAAATTTAATATTAATGAAGGTATAATTGATTTCATAGATCCAGCGGCTATTAAGCCTGAATTGAACTTAAGCGCATCAAGTGAAGTTTTACATGAGGGGATAAATTATTTGATATTTTTGAATATTTCGGGATCTCCTGAAAAATTGAGAATAGAGGTTTCTTCGGATCCTTATATGCCGGTTCAGGAAGTAC
>CAZRYJ010000263.1:0-1994 GCA_964604245.1 uncultured bacterium
AATACAATTTTCCCGTTTCCTCTTCGGGTTTGGTCTTTAGAAAAAAAAAGCGGTCGTTTTCCGTGACATGTGGCCTACTGTATCTTGCCTTCCTTCTTTTATCAAACTCATACATCTTATCGATGAGAAACTGCCGTTTCGGAATACTATTTAATTTAGCCCTCGTGTAATCAGCCTGGGCTTTGAACCACTGTTTTACGTACACATCCTCAAGATCTTCCATATAACGGTAAGGATCGACGATCTTCACACCAAAGTAATCATCTTCAACTGATTCCACTTTCGCTAAAGGGGGTTTTTGTAAAATATCCTTCGCCAGTACTTTTCCAATTAAAAAAACACTCAAACAAAACAAAATTATTTGGGTCTTCACTGTGACCTCCTTAATTTAAAAAATTTTAAACTTAAACTTTTGCACGATTATTTGGTACTTTCCGTATACCAATATCTTTTCCCTTTTAAAAATTCTTCAATTCCTTTTTTCTTGATATTATTAAGATTCTTTATATGTGCATTCCCATGAACAGGAACCAAGAAATTAAGTTTTTCACAAGTCTCGAAATCCTCGCATTCCCAACAACCCTGGTAACCTTTTTTCTGACAGCAGTTTCTCATTTTACAGAAAGGAGGACCTCCACCATCTTTACATCCCTTTTTACAACGAAATTTAACCATAAATCCTAAAACTTGATAACATTTTTTATAATCTTTGAAACCTTTACCAAAGCCAGTCGCGGCAAGAAATTCCGCGAACTTATCATACCTGCATGCTCTAAGTTCTTTTCTAAGGTCTCTTGCTAAGTCGGGAATTTTTCCTGTGTACCCGTGACAATCTCCGCAGTATAATCCACAATACGCAATCAGTTTTCCGTTTTCTTTACTCATTTTCTACTC
Source organism: uncultured bacterium (assembly GCA_964604245.1). Classification (GTDB taxonomy): domain Bacteria; phylum Hydrothermota; class UBA3072; order UBA3072; family UBA3072; genus JAFGHJ01. The sequence goes on from CAZRYJ010000263.1 coordinate 895, forward strand.
CTATTAAATCATTCACTTAATTGTAATTAGTATAAGAAAAAAAACAGTTATGTCAAGAAAGGAACCACCCACACCCCCCAATATTTTACCACAGAGAGCACAGAGAAGAAGAAAACGCACCGAGAACACAGAGCCAGGGAGACACAGAGAAAAAAAGGATAATGTTGTTTAAAACCAAACCCACAACACCAAACAATTAGCCACGGATAAACACTGATAAAAAAATATTTACTTTGTTGTTTAAAAACAAAAAAGTATTTAGGGATGGGCAGTTGGGCAATCCCTGCTAATCTGTAGCTAATCTTTTTTCTCAGCGGTTATTATTTAGGGTACAGGATATAAGGTATAGAAAAAAAACAAAAGAAAATAAACGAGGATAGGATATCCGGAAAGCCCTTGACAAAAACATAATGATGTATTACATTGTTATACAAAGAGGAGGGAATATGATTAGTGTAAGATTGCCTAAAGATTTAGAGAAACGACTCCAAAAACTTGCCAAAGCCACTAATACTACCGTGAGTTTCAACATCAGAGAAGCGGTAAGAATGCATATTGAAGAACTTACAGATATTTGCGAGGGATTGCAAAGAGCCGGAGATAAAAACGCAAAATATCTTACCACTGAGGAGCTAAAAGAGAAACTTGGCATATAAAGTACTCTGGGACTCAAGAGTAGAAAAAGATCTTTCCAATTTAGACAAAAAAACAAAAGAAAGAATAATAAATAAAGTAACTACTTACTTAAACAAAAAACCTGAATCCCTGGGCAAAAAATTATCCGGAGAATATTCGCAGTATTACAGATACCAAGAAGGCAGCTGGAGAATAATTTATTCTCTTAACAAACAAGAAAATATTCTTACTGTATATAAAGTTGGGCATAGAAAAGAAGTATATAAAGATTTCGGAAGAAAAATGCTCCCGATGGCATTATTGGTATCTCTGCTGAAAAGTAATCCTTTCGGGTAACTGTTTTATCAAGAAAAAGACTTAAGTTATAATCTTTTTCGTACAAAAATTGACTATTGATAAAAAAATTCATAAAATGAACAAAAAGGCACTTTTATGTGTTATAATAATAGAGAAAACGAAATGAA
>CAZRYJ010000264.1:0-1986 GCA_964604245.1 uncultured bacterium
CTCTTTCCGGAGAAGTGGCAATGATAACCGAATTAACGAGAAGAGTTCGCTTTTCTTCCGACTGGGGGCTGGAGATAGGTCTCTTGCGTGAAATTTATACCCACCTGGATCTATCCAGCATATGCCAGGTAGATTTAGTAGATCGCTATGATCATAAACATCAAGAATTTGACTCTGATAACATAACCTCGGGTATAATGAGAATGGCAATAGACATCGCAAGAACATTTTTCAGAGTACTTTCTCAGGATGGAATAATTTTCTCGCCGGAAACCATACGAACTCTTAAAATAACATATTATGATTATGCCATGGAATTTGTAGAAAAATACAAGAACTTAGCTCTGATAAATGGTCTCAAATATGACCGAAACAGAGAAACGATCGCAATTGAAAAGTTTACTACGGCATTTGATATAGCAACGCAAGAATTCTACAAACATCCACTGGGTTCTCATTTGATACCGACCTGGGGAAGAATAGACTCCGCGATGCCCGACTTACTTGAAACAGAAATACCTGACATAGTGGATAAACTCAATGGGAGGTAGGATGAAACTCATTACGGCAATACGAAACGACTTAAGAAGAAGACTCGAAGATATAGAATCAGCGGATATTCTTGTTGGAATCCCTGCTTACAACGTCGATGATACCATAGACTTTGTAATAAAACAAATTGGAGATGGGTTAGCCGAACACTGGAAAGACTGTAAATGTTTGATACTGATTGCGGACGGAGGTTCTGTGGACGATACAAGAGAAGTAGCAAGAGATACAGAACTACCTCCCTATATCGAAAAAGCAGTCAGCATATACAGAGGTTTCCCGGGAAAAGGTTCAGCTGTAAGAGCTATTCTTGAAGCCTCGGAATTTCTTGGTGCCAAAGCTACACTTATGGTAGATTCAGACCTTCGCTCCATAGGTCCAAAATGGATGAAAAACCTTATCAGCCCAATAATTGATGAGGGATATGATTATATCGCTCCTTACTATAAAAGGTACAAATACGATGCCACAATTACAAATAATATTGCCTACATGTTGATAAGAGCTATATGGGGTAAAAGAGTCAGACAACCAATAGGAGGGGACTTTGCCTTTTCCTCAAATCTTGTAAGTTCTCTTCTCAAGGACCAGAGATGGGACACTGATGTAGCCAAATTCGGTATCGACACATGGATAACTACAACAGCGGTCAAAAATGGATATAAATTAGGTCAAACCAGACTTGGAGCTAAACTACATGAAACAAAAGACCCTTCAAAACACCTGGGTCCGATGTTCCTCCAGGTTGTTATTACAACTTTTGAATTAATGGAGGATTTTGAGGATTCATGGAAAAAAATTGAAGGCTCGGAAAAAGTTGATATACTCGGAGACGAAATCGGTCTGGAACCCGAGGAATTCGATATAGACCTACATTCCCTTGCCGAATCCTTCAAATCCGGATGGAAAAACTTCCATTCTCTATGGAACGATATCTTAAACCCCAACTCCTTTACACTCCTAAAAACAATAAGTAAAGAAAAAGATTATTCTCTACTAAATCATGAAAACTGGGCGAGAATTGTTTACGATTTCGCCGCGGCATTCCATCACTGCGAAAGACATCATGCAAAACTAATAAGCACACTGCTTCCCTTATATAATCTTAGAGTTGCATCTCTTTACCAATCATCAGTTAAAATGCAAAACGACGATTTCGAAAACCTTGTTGAGGAGGCTGCCCTTACTTTCGAAAGGAATAAATCTTATCTTCTCGAGAGATGGGAAAAGTAGTCTCAATTCTCCACTATTCTGCACTACCTGTAATAGGAGGAGTGGAGTTAACCGTCGATATACACTCGAAACTCTTAAAGGAAAAAGGTTTTAAGGTTAATATAATTGCCGGAGACGGAAACCCGGATAAATTTATTCAGGAACTGGGTTCTTCTTATTATAAAGAAATGAATAAAAAAATACTGCGAGGGGTAACCCCGAAAG
>CAZRYJ010000265.1:0-1964 GCA_964604245.1 uncultured bacterium
AACAGCCATTCGAAGCTGATTCATACGAAGAAGCAGAAAAAATTGCCAGGCAATTGCTTGAGAATAAAGAATAGAATAATAGATGTAAAAAGAAAAACAAACGCCCTCCCCTATCTGTAAATCGCAACTTGACAGGTTAAAAGCTTTTATTATTTTCATATAAACTTTAAATACGGAAATTCTCAAGAGGAGGTTCTTTTTATGAAATATCGTGAATTAGGACGGACAGGGTTTAACGTCTCGACGGTGAGTTTTGGGTCATGGGCAATTGGCGGAACCTGGGGACCTGTTGAGGATAAGGAATCCATGGCCGCCTTATATAAAGCGTTAGAGCTCGGAGTAAACTTTTTCGATACAGCCGATGTTTACGGTGACGGACGCAGCGAGAAATTGTTAGGAGAATTACGTAACAAACATAATGGAAAGATATATATTACTACTAAAGCCGGCAGAAGACTCGATCCGCATACAGCAGAAGGCTATAACCGTAAAAATCTTGCTTCATTTATCGAAAGAAGTTTAAAAAACCTTAAAGTTGAAACCATAGATTTGCTTCAACTTCACTGCCCTCCTACCGAAGTTTATTATATGCCTGAAATTTTTGAAATGATGGATGATTTTGTCCGAGAAGGTAAAATTCGCTATTATGGTGTAAGTGTAGAAAAGGTTGAAGAAGCATTAAAAGCGATAGAATATCCCAATGTACAATCTATACAGATAATATTCAATATGTTCCGTCATAGACCCTCAGAACTCTTTTTCGAACAGGCAAAAAAACGAAAGGTAGGTATTTTAGCTCGTGTTCCTCTTGCTTCGGGTATGCTAACCGGTAAATTTAAACCGGATACAACCTTCGACTCCGATGACCACAGGAATTTCAATCGCAGGGGTGAAGCTTTCGACCGGGGAGAAACTTTCTCCGGAGTCGATTATGATACAGGATTGAAAGCTGTAGAAGAATTAAAAGCATTATGCCCTGAGGGAATGAGCATGGTGCAGTTTGCTTTGCGTTGGATTTTAATGTTCAACGCGGTTACCTGTACAATACCGGGCGCAAAGAGACCATCACAGGCAGAAGAAAATTTTTCCGCTGCGGACCTATCTCCCCTATCTGACGAAACTATGAAAAAGGTAAAGAATATTTATGATGAATACATACGCGAATCAGTACATCATTACTGGTAAAATTAAGGAGGAATAAAGTATGAATATTATATGGTTTTTAATTATCGGAGCCCTGGCTGGTTGGCTTGCAGGCAAAGTAATTAAAGGAAAAAAAGGATATGGTGTTTTAGGCAATATTATTGTCGGATGTATCGGATCCTTACTAGGAGGATTCTTATTTGACCTGTTAGGTATTTCATTATCGTTAGGAGTTCAACACGGCGACCTTATAGGTTCATTAATAACGGCTTTCGTTGGCGCCCTGGTATTATTAGTTATAATAAACTGGCTTAAGAAAAAATAAAATTGGTTTCAAGTTTCGAAACCAATTTTATTAGTGTGTTAGTGAGTAGGTGAGTTGGTGAGTACAAAAAACACAGTTGAAAAATAGGATGTGGTTGGGTAAATCAGTGTTTATTCGTGTTCATCCGTAGCAATATTAGGGTTTAAGATTTTGGGGTTGGGATTTAGAAAACAAAAAAATCTTGTGTTAATCTTGTGTAATCTTGTGGTTCCCTTCCCCCAAACCCTTGACAAAGCAAAAGCTTGAATTAACTTAAATATATGGATATAGGATTGAATTGGAGAGATTTAGATAAACCTGTAGACTGGAAAAAAGTTTTTGAAAACAATAATCCCGTCGATTGTGAAATTGGTTTCGGGAATGGTGATTTTCTCGTTAAGAAATCCAACCTTCATCCTGAGAGAAATTTTTTTGGTATCGATTACGCAATAGAATCTTTCAGAAGAGCTAAAAAAATGATCGAAAAAGTAAATGTACCTAGCGTCAAATTAGTCTG
>CAZRYJ010000266.1:0-1942 GCA_964604245.1 uncultured bacterium
TAAACAGGTTATATATATACGCAAGATGCCTTGAAAGTTTTTGCGCGGAAGGCAAAGAAAGCTTTTCTTCGGACGACATTGCAAACAGATTAAATATAAAACCGACTCTTGCAAGAAAAGATTTCTCGTACATAGGATCAATGGGAAAACGTGGGGTTGGATATAACACCGAAGATGTCCTTAAAGAAATAAAACAAATTGCTTTTCCAAGTAAAGAAATAAAGGTGGCGCTAATTGGTGTGGGAAAACTTGGTTCAGCTCTTCTTAATTTCTATGGTTTTAAGACTCAGGGTTTTAAAATTGCATTAGCTTTTGATAAAGACAAAAGAAAAGTTGGAAGTGAAATAAACGGAGTTAAAATTGACGATATCGAGAACTTTAAACGGAAAGTCAAAAAAGAAGGTATGAAAATTGCTATAATTGCGGTTCCGTCAGAGGAAGTGGTCAATGTAATAAATAAAATCAAAAATTCTACCATTGATGCTGTATTGAATTTTACCCCTTCTTACCTGTCTTCTCTGAACAACTTTTCGGATAACTTCATTATTCGTAATATTGACCTTTCCTCGGAATTAGCTCGTCTTAGCTATTACCTTTCAGAAAAAGAAAATACGTAAAAAAAATAAAAAAAATTTACCACAGAGTACACAGAGAAAAACAAAAAACTCACAGAGAACACAGAGAAAAAAAATATATTTTTCTTTTACTAAAACCTAATACCTAATACTGCCACTGATGAACACGGATTTACACTGATTTTTTTAGTTTTTTTACTATACCCTATACCCCTAAATACTATACCCAATATTCTCACTACTAGCTACTATCTACTCTTTACTCACGGGTTGGTTATCTGGTAAATCTTTATGAACCATTTAAATTTAATAAAATTTTCAATATCAACATCACTTTCGTCTACTCTATCTCTAATATTCATTCTTTCCGGAATAGAATATACAAAAGTAGTATCGCCACCACCAATCAAAGGAATATCTACAGTATCCGATTCCCCATAAAATCCAACATGATCCAGAGTATCAAGCACATCTTCCGTTAAACCATCATCTACTACAGCAAGAAAATAGGTTTCACCAAAAGACAGCATCGTAATATTATATAAACTATCGTTCCCTATTGCCAGATCAAAACCTCTAAAAATATCATCATCACGCAAAGATACTTCATCAATTCCGTGTATAGCATTCAGATAGTGAAGTAAGTCCAAGTCTCCTTTGACTGCAAGGACAACTTTGCAATTGTCCGCATAAATTTTACCGGAAACCGTTGTAAGAAATTCTTCTAACTCTTCGCAGCTGGTTAGAAGAATACAAAACATTATTATTATACTCAATTTTCTCTTAATCATAATCAATACCTCTCTTACTAGTTATTTTAACTTTTTTTATACTTATATCAACACCTTTCTCATAAGCTGATAAATACATTGGCAAATGGATTGATGATAAACCACTTAATCTATGTTGAAAAATATCTATAGAATAAATTATAAAAATAACATATAAAACGAGGAGACTTATTACAGTCTCCTCGTTTTATTATAAACAAAAATTTTTGAATCAGCCAGCTTCTTTTTCTGCGATCTTTTTAAGCTTATCGTTGGCAAAAATGGCAACTTCAACCCTACGGTTTATTTGACGACCTTCGATACTCTCATTACTCGCGATAGGCTGCTGCTCGCCGTAACCCATTACTGTAAAACGAGTCTCGTTAACATTTAAACTCTGAAGATAATTGGCAACTGAGTTTGCTCTCGAACGGGACAACTGAAGGTTATACTCTTCGGAACCTGTAGCATCTGTATGTCCTTCTAATACTATTTCGGTATCCTCATATTTATTTAGGATTATGGCAAGATTTTTTAAGTTATCCCTGCTTGCTGTTTTCAATGAAGCTTTATTTACGTCAAACAGTAAACCGGAAT
>CAZRYJ010000267.1:0-1926 GCA_964604245.1 uncultured bacterium
ATTAGAATTGATATCATTTACAAAATAGCTTTTATTTATTTTGTTTTTAATTTAACTTTAAGGATATGGAAGCCGGAACTAATGAGAAGGGAATGGGTCCTGTTTGTTTTATTCCTTTTTGATATTGTTGTTGTTTCCATTGTTTTTTATTTAACGGGAAGTATAAGTTCGGATTATTATATTTTTTATTTTCTCACCATAATGATGGCTTCGATTTCATCGGGTTTAGCCGCATCAATAGCGATTACAGTCGCAAGTGCCTCAATTTATATATGGCTTGTTCAGCAAAGAGAAGGTTTTTCCTTTCAGGATCCTGTTATTCTATTAAAGATAATCTTTCTGCTTTTGACCGCATTCATAAGCAGTTTATGGAATAAAATAATGAAAGAGAGGATTGAAGGAGTCAAAAAGAAAGAAGAGCAGGAGAAAAGAGATATTCAGCGGTTTTATAGAGAAGTTGTGAGTTCGATAAACGCCGGAATCGCTGTTTTTGAGGATGTAGATGGGGAGATGGTTATGAGATTAATTAATCCCAGGGCACAGGAACTTGCGAAAGGAGGTAACGAGATTGTAGCTATTTTACAGGAATGTGTTAAAGAATATGGCAACCCGAAGAAGAATAGCCATCTTGTAAAAATGAAGAAGAACAGATATTGGGGTATCAACCTTTCGTTTTTTAAGGATGAGAGTAAAAATAAGCAGGGTGCAATAGTTGTGTTTAATGATATTACTGAGCGAAAGAGAATGGAAAAAGAGATGCATCGTTCGGAGAGAATAAATCGGTTAGGCAAGCTGACTCTTCAGATAGCACATGATTTAAGAAATCCTCTCGGTACCGTTAGTGGTTTGGCTCAGATTCTCACAATGTCTTCAAAAAATGATAAGAGTAAAAGATACGGTAAGGAAATTTTAAAGGCTGCAAATATAATAAATGAATTAATAGGAGACATGCTTGATTTTTCGAAGGATCAGAAGTTGAATGTAGAGACGTTTGATTATACGTCTTTTTTGCGTGATATCGTAACTGATTTCAAAAAGTCTAAAGATATAAAAGAAAAGAAAATTAAAATCAAATTTAAACATGATAAGGGAAATTATGAAATTGATGCGGATAAGGAGAAAATCAGGAGAATTTTCAGTAATTTGATAAATAACGCGTGTGATGCGTTGGATAAAAACGGAGAAATAACTGTTGATTTAAACGAGAATAATGGTAACATAATAACAAAGGTAAAAGATAACGGTTCGGGCATTCCGGAAGATAAGAGGGATGAAATTTTCGAACCTTTTGTAACCAGTAAAAAGAGCGGAACCGGCCTCGGTCTATCAATTGTTTATAGAATAGTTGCTTCCCATAAAGGAAAAATTTTTGTGGATAGTAAGGAAGGCGAAGGTACGGTATTTACAATAGAATTACCAAAAAAAGGAGGAGAAAATGGCTAGAGTATTGGTTGCTGATGATGTTCCTTCCATTTTATACTTATTCAAGGAATTTTTCAAACTCAAAGGTTTTGAGGTTGATACCGCGGAGAATGGGTTTGAAGTTGGCAAAAAGCTTAGCAAGAATGATTATCATCTTATTGTTCTCGACATTAAAATGGGGGGAAAACATGGTCTGGAGGTTCTCGAGAATTTAATTGAGAGAGGTTATAAATTCCCGGTTATTGTCTGTACGGCATACGGACATTTAAAAGAAGATGTCGATATTATCACTAAAGGTAAATTGGATGTTGAGTTTGTAACCAAACCACCGGATCTTGAGGTTTTATGGGATAAAGTAATTCGGTTGTTGGAAAGAAATGCGATTAAAGAAGAAGTTGGGACAGATAACTGAGAGCGAAAATCTTACAGAGCTCTTAAAGAGAATTCTTGATCTTTCACAGGAAGTCCTTGAAAGTGAGGCTGCAACTTTGTTTCTTGTGGATC
>CAZRYJ010000268.1:0-1919 GCA_964604245.1 uncultured bacterium
TGCTTTTGACAACATCCTGGTTATTTTTTCGAAATCCATATTTTCAAAACCATATTTAATGATACATTCGTCTAAATTAATCATTATCATTCCTCCTGTTTCAATTGATCACATTAAGGTATATGACAAAATAAACGTGTCAAGCTTACTTTAGACGCGGGATCTAAGTTTGCCACAAAGGCACTAAGTTTTTTGTTTTTCCTATTTAACCATTTTTCAATTTAACTATTCAACTAAGCTTCAAGGAATTTATTCCCCCAGGATTCTTTCTATAAGATTTCTCAATTCCTCGGCTTCGAATGGTTTTCGCAGGAACGCGCCTATCCCTTCCGTTTTTAACATCTCCTCATCAAAATTAAAACTTCCCGACATAAGGATAACCTTTATTCGCGGATACTTCTTCCTTATTTTGTTTATAAGCTCTATCCCCGAAATTTCTCCTAAATCAAAATCCGATACCATCAGAGCGAATTTCATCTCTTCGCACAAATTCATGGCTTTTTCAACTGAATCGGACAAGTAAACAATAAAATCTTTTTTATCCAGAAAACGACCAATCATCTTTAACACTTCCATTCTATCATCAACAATTAATATTTTCTTCATTTTTACTTGCAGTCGCTTTCCAATAATTCGCTAACTTCGATACCTAACGCGCGGGCAATCTTTTTAATATTGAGAAGAGTTACATTTCTCTCCCCCCGTTCGATCATACCTATATAATTCCTGTGAAGGGAGGCGATTTCAGCAAGTCTTTCCTGCGAATATCCTCTTTGAAGACGCAACTCTCTTAATCTTCTCCCAAATTCTTTCAATTCTTCTCTTTTTGCCATAAAGAATAATATATTAAGACACACCAGACGTCTACACACAATGCGTGTGATAGTAAAACCAGTACACTAAAATAATGGGACGCAGATATTCTAATTGTCCAATGTCCAACGTCGAAAGTCGAAACTAAATCCCAACCCCTAAACCCAAAATCCGCCAACCACCAATAAACTATATTGACTTAGAGTGTGGAAATTGATAAAATATAAGAAATGAGCATTGCAGCTTTAATTCTTATATCTTTTTTTCTCTGGATTATAGAAACTTTTGTACTCTGTATCTTATTCTTTTTATTTTTATGGGAAAATTTTTACTTTGGTGCAATATTTGAGGATACAAGATTGTTTATAATATTTTTTGCTTCGGTAATACTATTTGCACTTGCTTATTTCACTAAATTTAACGGATATGAAGTAGTTTGTTTGCTATGTTTAATCACTTTGCCGATTATAATATATCAAAGGAATAGAAACGAACGGAAATTAAAAGAAAAAAGATTGAAGGAAAACAAGGAAGAGATTGATAAACTCAATAACCATATAGAAAACAAGGGAGATGATTCAGGACTTTTCTTGAGATTAGGCTATTTGTATAAAGAAATAAAAGACTATGAAAATGCTTTGAAAAATTTTAAAAAAGTATGTAAGGTAACAAAAGAAAACATTCTTACTACCACCGAAAGGGAAATTAGAGAGTTGGAATTTGAGATGACTAAAAAACAAAGTAAAGAAATTATCAGTTTTAAACCAATTTATGGTTTACTAATAGGCGCTATTATAATTTCAGCGTTTCTGTTTTGGTCGTCTTTAGGCATTGTTGAAAATTTAGTTTTTTACGGGTTACTTTCGTTGAATATTTTGATATTTGTAAAAAAATCTCTGCAGGAAAAATATAGGTATAGATAAAATTCAAAAATTAAGACCTGACGCCTTATCTTATTTTTTATTGCAAATAAAATCCAAGTGACACAGAGAAAGTTTTAAGCCAATTATCCGTATATTTGCTTTCTTCGTCTTCTTGCGTTCCGCTTGCCCCCCCTCCAAAATATCTCAAATTCAAAAAGGTATTTAAATAATCTGTTAATTCGA
>CAZRYJ010000269.1:0-1879 GCA_964604245.1 uncultured bacterium
CCATTAAGTGCCAGCGTGGCGATCCCTGGATTCAAAGTAAGATCACTCGGCGCGTCTACTATGTTGATCACAACCGTATCAGCTACAACAGGGTTAATCCCATTATCCCATGTTCCTATTACCGTGTCGACTTCTGCGCTACTCGGCGCAGCAAAGGTTGTCCCTGTCACACCGGAGGCATCGGTTACGGTATCCGAAGGAATCGCCGCACCATTTCCAAGTACCGTAAAGCTGATTGTATCACCGCCGATACTACCACCAAGAGTCGCAGTCAATGTCAAATCTTCGCCGGTTACTATCGACCTTCCTGTCGGTGTTATAGTAAGCGTCGTAGGTGCGGCTCTTACATCAAAGGAAACTGTATCAGCTAAAGTATCCGTTCTAGAGGGATTCACCCACATCGCCTGTACAGAAACGATTCCTTCGGTAGTTCCTGCTGTAAATACCGAGTATGCAAAACCATACATGTGCGTAATAGCAAGCGTGGGAGATACAGAAGCATCACCGGATAATACCGAGAACAAAACCGTATCACCTGGCTGACCTCCAGCACCAGTATCAAGTCCTACCATTAACTCGATTCCTACGTTGCAATAAACTGTATCCGGGAAATTTATAAGATCAATAGACTGGGCGCCCAACTCGCCTGAAAAAGCAAACATAAGCAGTGCAGAAAAGACGAGCATCACTTTCCAATTATTAAACTTCATAAAAACCTCCTTTTTTGTTGGTTTTGTTAAATACATAACTCTCTTTCGGCTTTTAAAAAAGTTCTAGCCTTATAAAACATTGTAACAGATTTCGGGGAAATTGTCAAGGGGTTTTTAAGGAACAACGAATAACACGAATATGAACAAAACAAAATTTATCCTTAAAATTATTTGTGATACTTGTGCTACTTGTTGTTAAAAAAGGGCGGAAAAAAATCCGCCCTTTTTATTCCTAACTACAGGGGTATCGCCCCTTTTTTTGCTTCTTTACTTTATCAAGGTTGCCTTTATTCTCTTGGTGATTCCGGGTCCTTCCATTACGACAAAGTATATGTCGCTCGAAAGATTCAATCCCTTTAGCGATGTCTGATAATATCCCGGTTCCACCACTCCATTAACAAGAGCTCCGACTTCCATTCCGGCTTTGTTATATACCTTTATCTCGACTTTGCCTGCCTTTGCTACCGAGTAAAGGATATCTCCGATTCCGAATTTAGCACTCATATTCGAAACGATCGGAACTTCCCCTACACCTGCAGCAATAACTTCAATGGGATACGAACTGCCGTTTATACCCGGATTTAAAAGGTCGGCAACTGTGATTATTAAACCGGTACATACTTCCGTCGCTACTGTCGGGAATAAATCAACCGAGGTTTCCATTAGATGTGTCTCTCCGGGAAATTCTATTCCCGGTCTATTCGCGCTTAAAACAATATTCAACGGTAATCCAACATCTGTAGTATTACCGAACGTGTCTATAGCCGTCACCTCGACATTCACGGTAACATCAGTCTCCATCGTATCCGCTCCGCCTTCAAGTCCAACGGAAAATCCAACCACGTCTATCGGCAGCCAGGTAACCTCAGGAGACGTACCGCTGTGACCCGCTGTGTCCGTAGCCGTTATGGTTACAGTCTCTGCTACTTGATTGGCAACACCGGCATAGACTACACCTTGATAAAATATGCTATCGGGAACATACGCATTAAGCCCTACAGCAAATGGTAAATGTACTCCATTAGGCATAGTAGCAGCTACCATTTCTATAAACCAGGCAACCTGCGCAGAATCTGCAGAACTTTCATCAAGCGACAGAGTAACTGTATCAAGATTTGTGTAGGTATAAAGACGTATATTATTAACATCCTGGGCTTCTATTCTTACCC
>CAZRYJ010000270.1:0-1868 GCA_964604245.1 uncultured bacterium
AGAGAGTTCTTATGGTCGACTCTATTATTTCGGTGTATCTTTTCAAATGTAAAGGAGGTTAAAATGAAAAGAATTTTATTAGTGGTACTTATCACTTTAGCGACTATTGGTATTCATGCAGAAGAAAAGGCAACTGTAGATAAACATATACTTGAGATTAAGACCCTGCAGCAGGAGGCTGTCGATAAAGGAGATGCGGAAAAACTAAAAGAAGTTTCTACAAAATTAGAACGTCTTTCCACTTTTGGCGATAAAGAATGGCTGGTTAATTATTACATTGCTTTAAACAGTTATAGAATTGGTACAATTGCGTATGACGATAAGGAGATGAGCGAAAAATATATTGAATCGGCAAAAGAGACGATTCAAAAATCAATAAAGGGCAAAGATGACTTTGCTGATTCTCACGCTCTTTTTACCTCAATTCTTGGAATGGAAATAGGTTTCAAACCCCAGCTTGCAATGACCAATGGGATGCAATCAGCGAAAGAAATTGAAAAAGCGAAAAAGTTAGACCCTGCGAATCCAAGAGTATATATGATTGACGGAACCGGTAAGTTATATACCCCAAAGATGTTTGGAGGCGGAGTAGATAAAGCTATCTCGCTTTTTGAAAAATCGGCGGAATTATTCAAGAAAGAAGAAAATAGAGGTATTTATCCCGACTGGGGCAGAGACGAAGTTTATATATGGCTTGGGAATGCCTATAAAGAGAAGAAAGAAGATTCTACGGCAATTGAATTCTATAAAAAAGCGCTGGAGATAAATCCTGACTGTGGTTGGGCAAAAGAAATCCTTAAAGATATGGATCAAAACAAAAAGGAGAATTCGGGATAATTATACTAGAAAGTAAATTATTACGGAACTTTTCCATCCTTTATTCGGTCATAATCGTAAAATAAGTATATCTGCCATTAAATTTTATCAAAGGAGGAAAATGTTAAATGTTGTTATGTTCTTTTTATTTGATGCTGCTTGGCGGTAATTATAATGTCTTAACCGGGGAAATTTTCGATGCAGCAACTAAGGAACCGTTACCTATGGTAAATATAGTTATAGTGGGAACTACACTTGGTACGGTAACAGATGACAAAGGTTATTATAGTATAATAATGTCCGATTCACTTAGCGAATTTCAAGTTAGATATTCTATGATGGGTTATGGGCGGGTAACAAAGGATATAAAATTTTCCGGACGAGAATATCTGACCGCTAATGTCGCAATGCATATGGAACCATTGAAAGTGCAGGGGATACTGGTATCGGCAAAAAAGAAAAAATTCAGAAGTTCAGCCTCTATAACTCCCTCTTCATTATCACAAAAGGACTTGATAATGCTGCCTTCGTTTGTTGAAGGAGATTTGATGCGGACTCTTGAGGCTCTTCCCGGGGTCACAAAATCTTCCGATTTTTCGACTTCCATTTCGGTAAGGGGAGGAGGACCCGATCAGAATATAGTTCTTGTTGATGATGTTCCTTTGCTGAATCCTTTCCATCTTTTCGGTCTGGTATCTGCTTTTAATTCAAATGCGATAAAGAGTGCTGAATTATATGTAAGCGGAATTCCAATCAAACATGATGCCTCATTATCTTCGGTTCTCGATATAAGGACAAAAGGTGTTGGCAGGGAAATAGAAGGACTTACGGGTGTTGCTTCTCTTAGTGTTTTATCGGGTAGTTTAACACTGGGGAGTAAAATACCTTCAATAAACAGCAATTTTCTTTTGTCGGTACGAAGAACCTATGCGGATAAACTTCTTGCTCTTTTTGATTACGACCTTCCTTATTACTTTTATGATGGTTATTTGCATTGGGAAACAGATATAAATGATTTGTATTTAGTCTTGAGTGGTTATACTTGGAAGGAT
>CAZRYJ010000271.1:0-1864 GCA_964604245.1 uncultured bacterium
AATCTAAAATAAAGAAAATACACCATGGAGCACCTGATGTGCCTTTTATAGATCCCTCATACTACAAAGAAGAATTTCATATGGAGGGACATCCTTTGATTTTGACTTACGGATTATTAAGTCCGAACAAAGGATTGGAAGTTGCTATCAATTCTTTGGCTGATGTTGTAAAAAAATTCCCTGAAGTTATTTATATAATATTGGGAGAAACCCACCCAAATATAAAAAAGCATTTTGGCGAAGAATACAGATTTTTGCTCAAAAATATTATAAACAAAAATCATCTCGAGAAAAATGTGGTTTTTCACAATCGTTTTGTAACCCTTGATGAATTGATTAAATATCTGGTAATGACTGATATATATATTACTCCATATCTTTCGGAACAACAAATTTCTTCGGGTACTCTATCCTATGCGATTGCGTGCGGAAAAGCTATAGTATCCACGCCTTACTGGCATGCCCTCGAGCTTCTTGATAAAGACCGTGGAATTATAGTTCCTTTTGAAGATGTAAAGGCAATGTCAAAAGCTATTAAGGATCTCTTAGGGAATGAAATAAAGAGAGACAAAATAAGAAGAAAGGCACATAAATATGGAAGGAAAATGATTTGGTCTGAAGTGGCTTCTTCGTATGTAGATTCATTTAAAATGATAGCAGAAAAATTTAGATCGGGAAAGAGAAAAAAGGTTTTTGTTAAAAAAGATATAAGTATAAAAGTCCAGGATTTGCCTGAAATTAACTTGAAACATCTGAATAACTTAACCGATGATACCGGTATTTTTCAACACTCCAAATACTCAATACCTAACAGGAATTATGGGTATACAACAGATGATAACGCAAGAGCAGTTATTGTAGCTCTAAAAATGTGTAACCTTTTTAAAAACGAATGTGTTTTACCTATGCTTGTTAAATATCTTTCGTTTTTATCTGCTTCTTATGATGAGAAGAAAGAAAACGTGAGAAACTATCTATCTTTTGATAGAAAATGGAATAATTCAAAGACTTCAGAAGATTCTCATGGTCGTTTGATCTGGGCTCTTGGTAATTTAATATATCAGCCGCCCAGCGAAGAAATGGGTCATTTTGCAATTGAACTTTTACATAACTCTTTAAAGAAGATTCATTTGTTTTCTTCACCCAGAGCCTGGGCTTTTTCCATACTGGGTATAATTAAATACCTTAATCAATATCCGGGAGATAAAAATGCCCGAAACCTTAATGATGAGCTGGCGCATAAGCTTATTGATTTATTTAAAAAGAATTCCTCAGATAATTGGATCTGGGGTGAGGACGTTGTATCCTATGAAAATGCACGTTTACCACAAGCTTTGCTTGAAGAGGGGCGTTTTACCGGTAAT
This sequence comes from uncultured bacterium, assembly GCA_964604245.1. GTDB lineage: Bacteria > Hydrothermota > UBA3072 > UBA3072 > UBA3072 > JAFGHJ01. The sequence continues at coordinate 1,365 of CAZRYJ010000271.1, forward strand.
AAAGAGATGGAAGAATGGGGATTGAATGCATTAAAATGGCTGATTGATGTTCAAACCAATAAAGAAACCGGGTATCTTTCGGTAATAGGCAATAAAGGTTGGTTTAAAAGGAATAGTAAGAAAGTAAAGTTTGATCAGCAGCCTGTCGAAGTACTTGCTTTAATTGATGCATGTTATGAAGCATATCTTTGTACTGGAGATGATTTCTTTCTGGATAGGGTTGATTGGGCTTTTAGATGGTTCCTGGGGCAAAATGCGCTCGAAGAGAGTTTGTATAACTCAAAAACAGGTGGATGTAAAGATGGATTGCTGCCAACAGGGGTAAATAAAAATGAAGGTTCCGAATCTTTGCTTTCCTGGTTATTATCATTGTTAAAAATGTACGAAATTGCAGCTTTGTGAGATTAAAAGCACAAAGTTTTTTTCGTTTTTAACTAAATCCTATAGGTTGGATGCCAAATGAAAGTAGGCCACCGTAATATTATATTTATTCAATATGT
>CAZRYJ010000272.1:0-1863 GCA_964604245.1 uncultured bacterium
AGCTGAGAGCTGAAAACCGGAGGTTTTATATGTTTAAAAAAGTATTAATTGTTTTAATGATTGGTATTTTTCTACTCGGAATGGCGACAAAGGCGGAGGTGGAGAATGTGAAGGAGGAGGCTGAAGGGACCGCAACTACGGAGTCAAGTGTTAAGGGTGAGAATATAATTCCTCTGGAGAAATGGCAGAGAGATAAGAAAGTAGATGATAAGGTTTATAAGATTGCGGGTGAGTTGGAAGATCTTTGCGAGAAAAACAATAATAGTTATGAAGCAATATGCTGGTCGCCAACGGCGGTAGATTTGAAATTTAAGTTAGAAAGAATGGAAGATGAAAATCCCCAAGAAGTATTGCCTGTTATGTATGAGATCGCAAGAGATAGAAAAAGAAGTGTATTACTTAGAAGACTAATGATAGAAAACTTAGGGTATTCGAAGAAGCCTGTTTGCATTCAGGCATTGATAGATTTCCTTTTAGATAAATCGGAAGAAGAACAAATAAGATATGATGCTGCGGAATTATTGGGTCGAATTGCAAAGGATACAACTGCCACACCTGCTTTGATTGAAGCAATGGAAGATAAGAGTAATCCTGAGAGAGTAAGAGCTCGAGCTGCGCATGCGTTTGTCTTTATTCGTGACGAGAGAGCGGTAAAACCTTTGTTGGAAAATATTGAGGCTGATCCATCTTTAGATGTTAAAAGAATATCCATTTCTGCTCTTGGAGCAATAGGGAGAGATACAGAAAACAGGGAGATGGTTAATCCTCTTTTGGAAATCGTAGAAAAGGGTGAAAAAGTAGGAAAGAAAGTAAGTGATTATTCTGAAATAAAAACACTCCAATACCACGCTATTTCTGCTTTGGGTGCTATGAAAGAAGAAAAAGTTTTGCCTGTTCTTTCAAAAAAAGTAGAAAGTGAAGAGAAAAGTAACCTTCATGTTACTATCTGGGCATTGGGCAATATTGGTGGAGTCGAAGCACAAAGCACATTGTTAAAATTACTTAGACACGAAAGTGAAGGGACCCGTTTTGACGCGGCAAAAGCTTTGTTGAAAATCGGTGACGGGAGTGTTGTGTCGGATATTGAAAAGGCTCTTCCGACTCTTGAAGTTTATCATAGGAATATGATATCGGATTCTTTACAAAAGTTTAAATAGAGATAAAAATGCGGTATAAAATAATATTTTTTGTTTTTATTTTATTATTAAGCGTCTCATTGTTTGCGCAGGAAAATGTTTCTCCCGGTTCTGAGATAGGAGATGCTGTATTCAGACCTTTATCGCTCTATGACCCGGGTTGGCAGCAATGGTATGCTATTGGGCATGCCGCACTTTACAGGAGTAGCAATTCTTTTGGTGATTGGGATCCTTCGGACGATATAAGTGATTCGGATTTAGAACATTCGGTAATCCAGGCGACAGGTGAGGGGGCAGTTGTTGACTGGCAAACATTTGATTTTTTTCTTAATGGATTTCAAGCGTTAGGAGGCGGATATACATGTTCAAATAAACCTACAACTGAGACAAGAAGGAATATAATAAATATCGCAAAGGAACAGTACGAGGCTGAATATCCTAAGTTAAGAATGGATCCCAGTGAAAATGAATGGTATTATCCGAAAATAATGACACCAAATAGTTATCCGGGTTCAGGAGATGGTTGTTTCCGCTGTGATGCTCTGGTTGAATATTGTTACGAGCAAACAGCTATGGGATTCTTCATGGAAGATGAAAAGTTCCATTGCTGGTTTAGAGACTCCGAAGGGAGTTGGATAGGATTTCCTATTTTTTATCCCCAAGCTTTAAAAAAGAGAATGGCTCCTGAAGCTCCAAATCCTCCTGAGTTAGAAGTAACTTCTCCCGA
>CAZRYJ010000273.1:0-1844 GCA_964604245.1 uncultured bacterium
AACTCACCTCTGTGGGGAGGTAAAGACACTTTTCATTATATTTCTTGAAATGTGAGTTGTTCACTAAAACCTAATACCTATTCTTTTTGCCTTTGTGGCTAATTTAATCTTGACAAACTTTTATAAATCCCTACAATTTAAATTAAGGAGGCATATACGTCTAATATTTTATATATAAGAAATTTGCATGCTGTAATTACAAAAAGACAGATATTGTTTTTAATTTTGATGGTCTTTTCTATAAAAAGTACTTCTGCTCAAGAGGTTCAAAACCCAGGATTTGAGTTTTACGATACTTCATATAATACCGGATTAAGTAATTGGACCGCGATAACAAGAGAATATTCAATTGAGATGGATTCCATTGAAGTTTTCAATGGAAAGTATTCAATTAGAATTGCCAGTAACGAGGCAGAAAATTATGGCCTTTTTGAGCAAAAAATCCCTTTCAAAAGCTCGGAGCTTAAAAAATATAAATTCTCAGGATATATCAAAGTAGATAGTGTTACAGGAGGATTCGTAGGATTAATGGTACGAGTATACAGCAATGAATACATGAGTTTTCTTGGAAAAATGGATGATCAAATTTTGAGGGGAACAAAGGACTGGAATCCTTATTCGGTAGATTTTATTGTTGACGAATATACTACAATGGTTATCTTACAAGGAATACTTGTGGGAAAAGGCAAAGCTTGGTTCGATGATTTTAGTCTCAAATCGTTAGGCATCGAAAAAAGGTCTATAAGTGATACTGCGGAAAAATATATTAATGAAGTTCTTTCGATTATCAAAAAACATTCTATAAAAAAAGATTCCATCGGTTTTGAAAAATTGCAAAACACTTGTTTAACTATTTCCTCAGGAGCTATAAACACTTCTGATTGCTATACTGCAATCAAATATGCATTGGGCAAACTTAAAGATAATCATAGCATGTTAAGAACACCCCAGCAAGTTAAAGAATGGAAAAGCACAAGTTCGAAAGAAGTTAAAAAGATTCTCCCTATGGCAGATGGCGAAATTTTACACAACTTATATGCTTATGTTGATATGCCTGGTTTCGGAAGTGGGGATTCTTTATCCTGTATGTTATTTGCAGATAGTCTTCAAACCTTGATTGAAAATCTCGATAAAAAAGCTCCTAAAGCATGGATTTTGGATCTTCGAAGAAATTTGGGAGGGAACTGCTGGCCAATGCTGGCTGGAATTGGACCTTTGTTAGGGGAAGGAATTGCCGGCTATTTCGTTGATATAGAAGGAAATAAAGTAGGATGGTATTACAAAAATGGAGCATCCGGCGATGAAGAATATAAAATTGGTACTCATATTAGCAGACGGCCTTACTATTTAAAGAAAGATGTACCTATAGCAGTATTAATTGGACCAAAAACCACAAGTTCGGGAGAAATTGTGGCAATATCATTTATCGGTAAGCCAAATACTAAACTCTTTGGTGAACCTACATGCGGCCTTTCTACTGGTAACGAAAATTTTGAATTAAGTGACGGAGCACTTCTTTTCTTGACAACCGTAATTGATGCAGATAGAAATAATATGCTTTACGGTGGTAAAATTAATCCAGATGTTTATATTGGATTTTCAAACAAGGATTACGACAAAAATAATGATCCGGTTATAAATGCTACTATAAACTGGTTCGAAGAAATAGTAAAGTAAATCACTGTATCTTAGGTATAAGTATTAACGGGGTCTATCAACGTATCAACGGGGTCAGACCTTCTTTGAAAAGTGTCAAGGGGAACAAAGTCACTTGTCGTTAGTCGCTAGTGGTTGGATGCCAAATGAAAGTAGGCCACCGTAATATTATATTTATTCAATATGTC
>CAZRYJ010000274.1:0-1839 GCA_964604245.1 uncultured bacterium
TCTCTCATACCTTATTCGGCGATCCCTTAATGCCTATCTGGACCGATATACCGGAGTCCCTGAATGTTTCTTTCCGGGATACCATACCTGCTCAAACACTCACTTTCAAAATAGGTGTTAGAGATCAGGCTTTTCCTCTTAAGGATGCATACGTATGTTTATGGAAAGAGGATGAAATTTATGCAACCGGTTTTACCGGTGTAAGCGGCTTTCTGAACATAACACTTAATCCGGAAACAGAAGGAATAATGCTTCTAACTGTCACAAAAGATAACTTTATACCCTATCTTGACACAGTGAATATAGATTCTTCGTTTTCATCTATACCCGTGAATGAGGACTCTGCCTTACCAAATTGTACAATAGACAAAAACATTTCTCCCAATAAAGTCCAGTTCAATTTTTACCTCCCTCGGGAAAACCGAATAAAACTTGGAATATTTGACCTTACCGGCAGGAAGATTATAGAATTAACGGATAAAAAATATAAAAAGGGTTCTCATTCCATTTGCTGGGATACCGGGAATTCAAAAGGGCATTATATATCCAACGGAATATATTTCTATCGCTTCCATTACAAAGACCGGATACTTTCCGGCAAATTCTTACTTCTGAGATAGAAAAGACTCGCAGAGTTCCCTACCCTCTCCCCAACGCATTTCTCAAATTCTTCTCACAATAGGAATAACCGAATCCTTTGATTATCTCTCTTGATTTTTTACCTATCTTTTCTATACCTGTCGGATTTTCAAGAAATTTTTCAATATAAAAGGCAAGCTGACGAGACTTACCACTTTCAAAGCAAAATCCATTCTTCCCTTCCTTGAGAAGATCTCCCCGACAACCTACTTTATCGGAAAGAATAAGAGGAAGAGCTGAACCCATCGCTTCAGTAACCACAACTCCCCAGGGTTCATCCCGGGAAGGCAGTACGAAGATATCCGCTATTCCATAGTAACGTGGAAGCTCCTTATTTTCTATAAACCCCGCGAAACAAACATTATCTATCCCTTTTTCACTTGTAAAATCTTCTAAATCATCTCTTAACTGCCCCTCTCCGACAATTAAAAGGGTTACGTTATCATAACTATTCTTAATTTCCTTGAAAGCTCCAAGGAGGGTAAACAAACCCTTCTCTTCCGCTAAACGTCCTACGTAGAGGACGATATATTTACTCTTTATTCCCAATTCTTTTTTTAATTCATTCTTTTCCCCTCTGTATTTATTCGATTCCTCAATGAAGAAATCAACATCAGAGGTATTGGGAAAATATAATATATCCTTCACTTTTCCACCGTAATGGATAAGGTATTCTGCCTGAAATTTTCCCAGGGGAAGTAAAAAAGCGGCGTGCTTGATAATAAACGGGAGAAAGAGCTTTTTTAGTAAGGATTTGCATCTGCTTCTCGGATTTAACAAATGACTCTCCGAAATTATTGTATAGGGAACCGAATGAATAAGGGACCAGAGAATGGCAAAAAACATCGTAATATGATAGTATCCTCCCACTGCAACGCAATCAAAATCCCCTCCGGACAACTTTCTCCATATACAAGGATTATATTTCATCTCTCTTTCAAAAAAAGGAATCTTAATTAAGCTTCCCGGAAGTATTTCGGAGAATTGGGAACTTTTCCCCAATTTCACTTCTCCTCCTCTATAGGGATGTGCTTTCCGGCAATAGAAGACGGTGGGTTTTATATCTTTACTTTCATTCAGTCTCTCGAAGAATGAAAGCCTGTATGGATCTACCTCTTCATGTATGAAAGCAATACGCTTTACCATTTGAACTGTAGACTACCTTAAAATAATAGAATTGTCAAGAGTAGGTTTTCTACC
>CAZRYJ010000275.1:0-1825 GCA_964604245.1 uncultured bacterium
ATGGGCATGCAGATAGGAATATATATCATATCCTGAATAAAGGGTGAGAGTGACTGCTTCCTGACCCCCAAAAGTAAGAAGCTCTCCTCTCTCGAAAAATACGAAGGGAGTAGTAAATAACGTGTCCTCGTAGGATTCACAATTAATTCTGAGGGAATCAATCCAAACAACTACGCAATCACCCTTCTGGCGATCTAATCCATTTACATTTACCCCGGTTAGGCTTTCAAGAACCCATCCCCGGTAAGCAGTCGCTCCTAAGGCACGTTTAAATATTGCATAGTTAGAAGAATTATCATCAAGATTCTTTTGATGGTCGATTACGGTATCCGGAGAAGCTGATATATCTCTTTCCAGTATATGAAATACGCCACCAACGCTACCCCAAAAGCTAACAAAGGCTGAGTCATTGACTATATTGATCGACATATCTCTGTTTATATTCTGCGGTTCTCTATACCATATACTCGGACCTGTAATGGTCCTGAGTCGAGTCACAGTATCTTCTTCTCCGTAATATTCTTCAAACGCAAAATATCCCGCAAAATCAAGATCGTTTGATATGTAATCCTCAATTGCTTCTTGATCAAGAGAAATATTATTTCCTGTCGGGTTATTATTACAACCGAAAACAAACAACAAAACAGATGCTAATGCTAAACTTAACAATCTGATTTTTCTCATATCTGCCTCCTTTTATATTTCTTTAGATAAAAAACTTCTTATTTAGTTCCAATACTTTATTCCCAGACAGGGTCAACGATCTTCCCTATAAAAAGTATAGTACCGGAATGGTTTTCTCTGATTACGAAAAGAAAAGGTCTGTTAATGTGCATTGTTAAACCGATACCTGTAGTCCCTACCCCCACAACCGTAGCGGCAGCAGCTTCGGTTCCCTCTTCATCCACTTTCAAAAATGTCTTGTGTATTATCCTATCGATATATATATCCCCGGGTTCATACATTCCCGTAAAATCCGCCTCTTCCGGATCAAAAGCAATCTCCATTCCTAAGTCTTTCAAACTCTTTTCTAAACTATCCTTTATTTCATATTCAAGTTTGATTTTTGGAAGCAATAGAGTTAAATTGATTTCATAAAAACCATCTACCCATCCATCCCATTTCTCCTGTGTAAAACCTTCAATCAGTAAATCGATATCTTTTCCTTCTTCAGGTAAAACAACTGTCATCGAATAATTTCCATTACCGTAAGGAATATCTATTGCTTGCAGTATTGAATCTCCAAAATATTTGAAGGCACTCTCCACCTTCATCATTTTGCATTCTTTAGTAGATCCGCCGGGAAGATGAAATATATCATCTTTTGTATCTTCCTCGTCAAATCGATAAGTCCAGTTACCATTAAAATATATCGCATTTATTAGAAACATAATATCATACTCCGGATCTACATAATCCACGATTTCCTCTATTTTTCCATTTGTGTTCTCATCCACCCAGTTATTCATCGTATCCTTTGCCGCCTCATTTTGGCTGAAATCAAGCCCGCTAACTCTTGCATCAAAATAATCGCTGCACCGCTCAAAAAAATCTTGTTCAAAGATGTAATCGTCCCTGTACCAGATAGAATTTGCGATATTGAACTCAACATCAGTATCGATTCCCTTTAATAACTCTATCAGGCTTTTATAGGACTGATTTATTTCACCCATGGATAAATCCCCGAATTCAAGTGTTGTCCTCATTGCTTCCTCGGTACTGCCGACAGCACCGTTATAGGTCATTCCGAGAGCCATTGAAACGGAAAGAGGAGATATAAAAACATTTGAATCAGCCATTTCTGCGTTGATTTCTTTAAAAAGTT
>CAZRYJ010000276.1:0-1770 GCA_964604245.1 uncultured bacterium
ATATATCCTATATCTGAAAATTCAAAAAACAAGACCTGACCCCATTATTATATACTAGACCAGAGAGACATCGTGTTATACGGATGAAAGACATCTTCTATCCCCCAGCACCTTGTTGCATAACCTGAACAATCAATCCCTGCAAGATGAATGGCAGCAGTGGGTTCTCCATATATTGAAGTTCTGTGGCCACCAGGGCAAAATCCAGCCCATATCCTTTTTGGAAAAGAAAGACCATTATTGGGCAATCCAAGATTTCCATATGGATCATCCCAGCTATATCGGTCAAACCCTCCCCAGCAATAAGCTTCTCCTGTGTAACTTTTGCCCTTTTCAAAATCAGATTTGGCATTAAAAGGCGGAGTCAATTCGTTGCATACATCCGTAAGAGGTACCCACTTAACATTCACGTAATTTTTAGCCATACTAATAACCTGATTTCTACTAATAACATTAGAAAATACGCCAAAGCCATAAAATAGAAAGATAAATATAAATAACTTCTTAGGCATATTTATCTCCAAATCGTAATTTTTATTTCATCAAGAGGACTTATTACTTCAGGATGATTTATCCTCTTAGGAACACGTTGTAACGCAAAAACATTGCCATTCTCATCAACAAATGGACAGTCTAAAGAAAAAGGTATATTTAATTCCCTGATTTTTTCACCTTCCTCAGAATATTTTTGTACAATACCATACAACTGAGGATAATCGTCCATATCGCCCCAGAGATTTGTAACATAAATATTTTTTCCCTTATCAATATAGATTTTTTTCATATTATGTGGCAATTCTATTATATTTTCTTTCCCTTTTCCTATATCTCTAATTATAAGCTGCTGATTTAAAGTTACCTCTGCCTCTATTCCACTCTCTTTAGAAATTTTTGCATTAAATCTATCCCCTGAAACTCCTCTATTCTTGATCTCCTCTACTTTCCAATTAGAAACATTTTCAGGATAAACCTTAATAGTTTTAACTAAATTAGAAGAAACGAAAAATCCATCTCTTACAGGAATATATATCGTATCATTTTCTATGAACATCTCATTCCCATATAATTTCGCGAAAGCCAATCCTCCCATTTCATTTTTAATTTCTTCAAGGCTGGCTTCCTCATATACGTGTACATCAATGTCTCTTAGGTGGTTTTCATCCTCACTATAAACTCTGATTCGATTGTTTAAATGATCAAGTACATAAATCCTCATTCTTGAATCGGCGACAATACTTATAGGATAATCGGGATCTCCCTCCCACATCCTGAATCCAAGACCTTCTGGGCCATAACCCATCGTGGTTTCCACAACCGTTTTCACATACCCTTTCCGAAGTATTTCTTCCTTACCTTCTGCTTTCAGATTAATCTCTTTTTTTCTTATTAACCTGGCATTATCGCCCGCAAAATCATTTACTACTACGCTAGGATACAAGGGTTTATACCACTTCATCTTACTGTAAAACTCCTTCAAATCTTCGCTTACAAACTTAAACCCATCTCTCGCGAACAATTCATTCCTGAGCAACCTGAGATATCTTAATTTCTCCTCTTTAGTTGCCTGACCTCCTATATATGGCGGAATTAAATCTTCCTCAGTATAAACTTTTTTATTCCCCACATACTCTTTATTCTGAAAATACTCAATCTCCTCCTGAGTCCATTCACCTGTGAGATCAGAATCAGTAACAACCCTCTCCTTCACACCCTCCACCTCCGCCTTTGTCGCCATTCCAAGCAAGAAACAAAAAGATAAAACCAATAAAA
>CAZRYJ010000277.1:0-1763 GCA_964604245.1 uncultured bacterium
CATATTCCCTGTAGCCGATACTACCATCTGCCATTACTACAGTTATATTATTGTAACCCAATTTTCGCAAGGTGTCTTTTGCTTCTTTAAAAAGCTTCGGGACTCTTTCCACGGTAATGACACTCATCGCAAGAAGTGAAATTACCGCAGCCTGATAACCACTCCCGGTTCCAATTTCAAGAACTTTATATTCTTCCGATACATCAAGGAGCTCTGTCATCAATGCGACAATATACGGCTGAGATATTGTCTGATCCAGACCAATAGGGAGCGGACCATCCTGATAAGCAACTCCTTTTAAACCCTCCTCAACAAATTCATGCCTGGGCACCTCTTCCATTGCGGCAAGAACCCTTTCATCAGTAATACCTCTTCTTTTTATTTGATTTTCCACCATATTCTTGCGCTGATACTCGTAGCTAATAATTTTCCTCCCAAAAGCGTAGTTTTTCAATCATATCAAAATCAGTATACTCCATATGGATTGGAGTAATAGAAACAAAACCCTTATGTACGGCATCAAAATCCGAATTCGGGCTTGAAACCCATGTTGGAGTTCTCCCTTCCAGTGAGTATATAAAATCTTTACTTTTTTCCCTAACTTTTATAATTTCATCCCGGTAAATCCTGTTCCCCAGGCTGGTAATTTTGATTTTACCGTTAGATTCGACAGGTAAATTAACATTCAAAAAAACACCTTCGGGTAATTTATCTTTCAGAACTTGCCTGGTTATCCAGTTTACCACTTTTTTAGCAAAATCCGGATTAAAAGAACTATTAAAATCAACCTGAGAAAAAGCAACGGAAGGAATACCCAGCAAAGTTCCTTCCATAGCAACCGCAACCGTACCGGAATAAGAAACATCACTCCCAAGATTAGCCCCCTGGTTAATACCACCAAGCACAATATCAGGCTTATTTTTTAAAATACCGCGCACACTGTAAAGTATACAATCTGTCGGAGTCCCATCGGTAGAATAGGTATTCTCGTCAATTTCTTTCACTTTTATACTTTTATGTATGGAAAGAGAATGACTTGAACCACTCCGCTGCCCTTCCGGAGCAAAAACTATTAGCCTTCCCAAATCATTCACTGCTTCCCGGAGCGCTTTTAACCCTGAAGCATCTATCCCATCATCGTTAGAAATAAGTATTAACGCCACAGCATCCGCAATACAAGTCTTATAAATCGCACGGTATCAACAAAGGGATTTACATGACTCTTAAATTTCTCGAAATATATAGTTTTAATCAACACCTCACCTATAGAGAAGCCCGCCCTTGCGGCTTTAACGATTATTTCAGTTTCCATCTGAAAACGTCCGTCCTTTAAACTAATTTTTTCAATTAAATCTTTCTTTATAAAGCGATAACCGGATTGACTGTCATATATTCTAACACCTGCCAGTACCGAAGCTACGAATGAGCTGGTTGTATTCGCCATAAAACGAGGGAAAGGCATATCGGATAAATCATGTTTTCTTGTTCCTATAATTAAATCGGTTTTATATTTTTCGTAGTAAGCGAGAAACATCGGTATTTCATCGGGATCGTGCTGAGAGTCCGCATCCATAGTTATAACGGCGTCATAGTCGTTACAAATAGCAAAATCAAAACCGGCTCTAAGAGCTAAACCTTTACCTTGATTTATATCAAGACTCAAAACTCTACTACCGGCTCTCTCTGCAACAAGTGCAGTCCTATCCAAAGAACCATCATTCACCACCAAGACATTTTTCAGAGAAACAACCGAAGATATCCTC
>CAZRYJ010000278.1:0-1748 GCA_964604245.1 uncultured bacterium
AATCTTGACATTTATCCCTTTTTCCGATACATTTTAAACAATCATGGAGGGAAAATCTAAAGAAATGTTTACAAATAAAGGCGACGCAAGTCAGCAAGATAATAGCAATTGTAACAAAAAATTAAAAAAACTTTTAAGAAGGAGGTTGATGTGAAAAAATGGTCTGCAAAAATCTTATTGGCAACATTGATTGTCTTTATAATTGGATGTGCACCAACTTTCTCTACTCTACAGAGTGCAAAGTTGGTTGGCAAGGAGAAATTTGAGGTCACTCCCAGTTTTTCTATGGTCTATTTTTCTGATGAGGGTTCAATGGAACATTATCAAAATCATTACGGTCTTCAGGGAGCATATGGTTTAGAGGATAAACTTGACTTTCATTTACGCTATGAGTTTATCAATGTTCCACCTATGGAAGAACTATATGGAGAATCATTCAGCGTAAACGTCCTTGGTCTTGGTCCAAAAATCGAGATTGTGAAAGATCGGATTGCTTTGTGTTTGCCGGTTGGCTTTGCATTTGGTGGTGATATAGAAGATATATCAGAAACCTGGCAATTCCATCCGACATTAATCTCTACATTCCCAGTTGGTAATAATTTTGAATTCAACCCATCAAGCAAGGTACTGGTACCATTAAATAGTGACAGCGATATTCTAATTGCATTTAACTTGGGCGCTGGTATTAGCACAAATCTAGAGAAATGGGCGATACGTCCCGAAGCAGGGTTTCTGCTTAATCCTGGAGAGGAAGGGCATTTCACGCATTTCAGCATTGGTATTACGGTCTATCCTTAGGATGATTTCAAGACGTATCAACAGTATCAACAGGGTTAGACCTTCTTTGAAAGGAAAACATAGTCATCAGTCTTCAGTCAAATTTTAGGATTTGGAATTTAGGGGGTAGGATTTAGCAAAAACAAAACAAAAGAATTTTTGTGTTCTTTGTGGGCTTTGTGGTTCAAATATTTTTGAGGGTTGGGCTGACGGCTAAAAAATTCCTTGACAAAGTAACTGGAGTTTCGGGTTTAAAGTTTCGTGTTTCGGGTCGAAATTAGTTAGTGGGTTGGGGGGCAAAAATTATACAAAATACAGCTGATTATTTTTCTTCATCACTTTGCTCATCATCTTTACCCACAGCTTCCTTTCTCTCCTTTCTACCTGAAAACACATAATAAAGTAAGAAAAAAATTCCCCAAGCAGTAATAGCCATAATTAAAAATGAAAAAAATGCCACAAAACTAAAAGTCTTGTATTCCGAATGAATGCCTGAAGCAAATAGAGCAATTAAGAAATAAACTCCAGGTACAACTGTCCAAAGGCTTACTTTGTGAAATTTATTATAAGAATGTAAAGCGATTGTAATACAAGATATCACTATTCCAAACATTATACTTATATCCATATTGTTCTCCTTTTCATCATAAAAATAAATAAAACGCCTACTTTAGTCAAGGGGTTTTTATAGTATTTTTTGCATACCATAGTAGAGGGGTCTACGTAAAGGGGGCAGACCTTCTTTGAAAAGTGTCAAGGGGAACACAGTCATTAGTCAAATTTTAGAATTTAGGATTTAGGATATAGGATTTAGTAGAAAACAAAAAAGTTATTCGTGCTATTCGTATGTTTCGTTGTTTCTCTTTTTTGTTCGAAGTTCCTTGTTCGTAGTTCTTAGTTAACAATTTACTGTTTTCTGACTCAGGACTCGAGACTGGCGACACATGACTATTGAATTTCCTTTCGAGAAA
>CAZRYJ010000279.1:0-1747 GCA_964604245.1 uncultured bacterium
AACACGCTTTCTAGTAACAATAGACCCAAAACGAAAAGAAGAATTCGAAAAACACAAAAAGAAACTTCCGGAAGTATTAGCAAGAAGATGTGAGCATGTTATATTCGAAAATGCAAGAGTAAAGAAGGCTGTAGATTCTTTAAAAAAAGGAGACCTGGATAAACTAGGAAAATTAATGGTACAATCTCATAACTCACTTAAAGAGCTGTACGAAGTGAGCTGTAAAGAACTGGACATTATGGTAAAAGCATTTTTAAAATCGGATGATGTTTACGGGGCAAGAATGACTGGAGCGGGGTTCGGCGGATGTGTAATTGCATTGATAGAACAAAAATCGCAGGAAGAAATAATAAAAAGAGTGAGTAAAGAGTATAAAGAAAAAACTGGTATTAAAGGAGAATTCTACATCTGCCGGATATCCGATAGAGTGAAAAAATTATGAAGCTGGAAATTACCCGCATGGTCTTAAAATTAACTTTTAAGTTCTCTTATAGACCCGGCTAAACAATCAAAAAGCTTCTCAATCTTGTTAATTTCAACAGAAGAAAAAGCAATTCGCAGATCTCGGGTACCTATAGAGATGGTTCCTATTCCATATTCTTTAAGCGCATGTTCCCTTACTTTACTGCTGTCAACACCTTTTAGCCTTAAACACATAAAATATCCCGAGTTGAAAGGATACACATCCCATAGACTTGAGAATTTCTCATCGTAAACTATTTCTTTTACTTTTTCTGCTCGAGCTTTTAATTTTTTATATTTTTCTTCTTTCTCCTTTTTATAATCACCTTCACCGAGCACCTTTAGACATATAGATTGTGCAGGATGAGAACAGTTGGAAATAGAACATCTAATGGCAGCTGCGGTTTTCTTTTCCATGACTTCATACGCTTCTTTGTTTTGAGGGTAATCGGCAAAAGTTAGAAATCCAATTCTAAAACCCCAGACGTAAAATTCCTTCGTAAAACCATCGAGCTTTACAGCTACAATGTTAGGATGCAATCCTACGAATTTCGAAAAAAGAGAGTGGCCAAGTAAACCATCTTCGAAAGAAAGTCCATAGTAAGCATCATCGACCACAACGAGAATTTTCTTTCCACTTTTAGCCAGGTCAAGTATAACCTCTGTAATCCCATCAGCTTCTTCTTCCGTCGGAGTATAACCGGTTGGATTATTAGGGAAATTGAACAGCACCACAGCTTTTTCTTTATCAGATTTATTTAAAGTTTCCTTTAAAGAAACAACATTGAAACCTTTAAAGGAAGAATTAAAGAAATCATAATTTACGATATTGGCTTTATATCTCACAGAATAAATCAATTTATAATTACCCCACAACTTATCAGGTATATATATTTCGTCTCCTTCGTCGATAAAAAGATCACCCGTTAACATCAATCCATTAGTCAAAGCATGAGTTATAATCGGAAGACTGATGTTTTTATTCTCCAGATTATTCTCTGAGATTATCTTTTCTTGCCAGAGTTTTCTTAGCTCAGGAAGACCAAAAGGAGTCGCATAAGGATAAACTTCAGAAGGAGTTAGATTGTTAAAAAATTTATCTATCGAACTGAGATACATAGGACCCCTATCTTCCTTTGCAATACCAATTGTCGCATTACACTCGTAAGCATGCATTTTCGCTTCCGCGGTCTGAGAGATTATACCTTTTGGCATGTATATTTCCTTACCGAAATCACTCAAGAGGGAGAAAATAGTCGGCGATTTTGCCTTCAGAACATTATTC
>CAZRYJ010000280.1:0-1745 GCA_964604245.1 uncultured bacterium
AATAAATTAAAAAAAATTACCACAGAGTACACAGAGAAAAACAGAACACACAGAGAGCACAGAGACATACCTCACTTTTTAAAATTATGTTTGTTTAAAACCCACCTCATAACACCCCAAAATAGTTACATATTAACACGAATGTCCGCGGATTTAAAATATTTATTTTGTTGTTTAAAAATAAAAAATAATGCGGATGTGAGTGGGAATCCGTGTCTATCAGCTTGCCCTGTAGGGAGGAACGACCGTACCAGGGTGCAAATCTGTGGCAAAAAAAGTTGTTGTTTTACAAAAATGAAAGATGGGGGAGGTTGGGTAATCTTGTGTTAATCTGTGAAATCTTGTGGTTACTATTTGGGGTGTGGTGTGGGCTTTGCTTTTTGATTTTTTGATATTTTATTTATAATCAGATAGAATTACACGAATATCACAAATAAAGATTTTTTTGTTTTTGGTGTGTTGGGTGAAGCTAACTCGGCACCCGGCACTCCGCACTCATTATCCTCTCTACTAACTACTCGCCAAATCAATCGTCTCAAAATCTGTATAAGGTACGAGGACTTCGGGTATTTTGATTTCTCCTTCTTTCGTCTGGCAATTTTCCAGGAGCGATATCATAAGTCTTGGAGTGGCAACGCCGGAACCGTTCAGGGTATGTACCGGTTTTGTTTTTCCTTCTACTCTGACTCTTATGTCCGCCCTTTTCGCCTGAAAATCTTCAAAGTTGCTTACGGAAGAAACTTCAAGCCATCTATCTACACCCGGAGCGAATATTTCGATGTCATATGTTTTTGCCGAAGCAAAAGATAAATCGTCGTAAGGAAGTAAGAGAACTCTATAAGGAAGGTCTAAAAGTTTTATAACCTGAAGGGCTTCCAGAAGTAGTCTTTCAAGCGTATCGTATGATTCCTCGGGCATAACGAAGTTAACGAGTTCTACTTTGTTGAATTGGTGAAGACGAAGGAGTCCTTTTGTTTCTTTTCCGTAAGAACCGGCTTCTCTTCGGAAACAAGCCGTGTAACCGCAGTATTTGATTGGCAGGTCATCAGGTGTCAGGACTTTTTCTGATAATATGTTGGTAAGAGGAACTTCGGCTGTGGGATTCAAAAATAATCCGTCTTTGTCTGTTATATACATATCTTCTCGCATCTTTGGAAGCTGACCGGTATTGAACATGGATTTTTCGGTTGCGAGAAAAGGCGGAAAGACCTCCGTATATTGATGACGTTTTGTATGCAGATCAAGCATAAAATTAATCAGAGCTCTCTCTAATTTTGCTCCTTTTCCTTTATATAAACTGAAATTGGCTCCTGCAATCTTCGCCGCGGCGGTGAAATCAAGAATGCCGAGAGATTCTCCCAATTCGATATGTGTTAAAGGCTTGAAAGATAGTTTTTTTACCCCGGTCGGTTTTGTTATGGTAACGGGTTTGCTTTTGACGGAACTATGAACCAGATTTGGAATCCAGGAAATAAAATCATCGATTGCTTTCTGGATTTCCTTCAACTCTTTTTCTTCTGAAATAAGTTTTTCTTTCAGGAGCTCTAATTCCGATAACAATTTGGAAGCGTCAAGTTTGTTCTTCTTTAATTCGCCTACTTTTTTACTTTTTTCATTTCTCTCCCTTCTTAGTTCATCGACAGAAGATTGTAGCGCTTTTCTTTTATCGTTCAATTCCGAAAAAAGTTCGAAATCGATATCAACGCCTTTATTTTTTGAATTTTTCTTTAGTTCTTTTAGATTCT
>CAZRYJ010000281.1:0-1741 GCA_964604245.1 uncultured bacterium
AAGGGGGCGAAAGATGAAGAAATTTATTGTTTTTATATCTTTACTAATATTGGTTTTTTCGTTTAATTCTTACGCACAGGATAAGATTGCCCAGACGGGATGTAAATTTCTGGATGTGGGTGCAGGAGCCAGGGCCTGCGGAATGGGAGAAGCATTTACTGTGTTAGGGCAGGATGCTTCAGCTCTCTTTTATAACCCTTCCGGTATAGGGGAAATTGATAATAGTTTTGATTTATCTGTTGGTGGGACGCAGTGGATCGCCGATATTAATTATCTTTATTTGGCTGGGGTCTTAAATGCCGGGGTCTGGGGAAATTTCGGCTTTAGCATTATATATCCTGATTATGGGGATTTTTACGGTACTCGGGTGGCTGAAGGTACTGAATCAGGATATGAAGATTTAGGTCTGCTGGATGTATCAGCGTTTTGCGCGGGCGTTGCTTATGCCAGAGAATTCACCGATAAGTTTACGGTCGGTGGTCAGGTCAAATATGTTTCCCAGCTTCTGGGAGAGAATGAAAAAGGAGATAGTGCAAGCGGGTATTATATGGAAGATAACAAGGCTTCGACTATGTCCTACGACTTTGGGTTGCTTTTTTATCCCGGTTTCGAAAGTTTCGCTTTCGGTATGTCTGTCAGAAATTTTTCTCCCAGGGTAGCTTACGAACAAATTGGGTTTGAATTGCCCTTGACCTTTGCTCTTGGCGTGGGTGCCGATATTCTTGATTTCTTCGGAGATTATCCCGATTATTCGTTTAATATAGGAGCGGAAATGCTGCATCCTCGCGACTGGAAGCAACAGTATAATGTGGGAGGAGAATTTGGATTCAAGAATACGATTTTCTTCAGAGCGGGATATAAATTTAATTATTCTGCGGAAGGTTTAAATACGGGAATTGGTATTAATGTAAAAAATGTAAAGATTGACTATTCCTATAGTGCTTTCAAACTATATGACATGGTCAATAGAGCCTCTGTCGGATTTTCATTTTAGAAGAAGCCGGGCTCTGCAGCTTAAAGAAATAAATATGCTGTTGGAGGGGTAAGGGGGACGGTGCTTTAATCTATGGCAATAGTATTGGTATGAGCTCGTATTTTTGTATAATCGTTTTATGCAAAGAGCGAGAGTGTTATATGATAGTTCGTATCATCATGTAAAGAATCGAGGTTTAGAGGGTAAGGGGATATTTTCAGGCGATAAATCAAAATCCTATTTTCTGAATCTTTTGAGTGAGAAATCGAAAAAGTTAAAAATAAGGTTGTTGGGTTATTGTGTGATGGATAATCATTATCATCTCTGCCCCGATTATCAGCCACAGATTTACACCCTGTTACAGTCATTCTTCCTTACGGGGCAAGCGGGGCAGGCAGAGTTTTTTATTCTTTTTCCCCTACAACCCATTTTTCAACAACAAATTTCACGAATAAATTGAAAATATTTGTGTTATTCGGGTGATTCGTTGTTAATATTATTGTTAGGATGTTAGAGGTTGAGAAATTAAAAAAAGAAATCCTGTAAATCTTGTTAATCCTGTCTAAATATTTGGGGCTTTGGGGTTGGGTTTTGAACAAACAAAAGTATTTTTTCCTCTGTGTTCTCTGTGCCTCTGTGGCAAAATCAGTTTTTTTGTTTTAGGGGTTTCGTGTTTTTCGTAAAAAAACCCCTTGACAATTACAGTAAAATTCATTAAGATAGAGTTTATAAGGGCAGTGGAATTAAATGAGTTAATAGAGGAAAAAT
>CAZRYJ010000282.1:0-1693 GCA_964604245.1 uncultured bacterium
ACTTTTAATTTTATATACCCCAAGCCATCCTTTGATTACATATTTATCTTTATAATAAGTAATTTGCTCGCTCCTTTTACTCAATTTTTCTGGAATAATTTTGAGTTCGGCGTCCGGGGGTTCATTCTTGTATAAAGCTCTGTACTTTCTCTTTATATTTTCACTCACCAACTCGGGAAATTCCGATTCCCGGGGATGGAAGTAGTATGTTTTCTTGTTTCCGTTTCTGTCTTCTAATGTTCTGTAAACCGTAACCGGTGAAATCATTTTTATAAGTATTTCTTCTTCAAAAGCGGGAGTCATGCTCACTTCGATGGAGTTTATATATATTTGATTTTCTCCGAGCCTTATTTCCGGGTTTTTTAAAAGTTCAGTTGCATACGATTCGAGAAATTCGCTTTCCGGAGAGGATACCCATAGGTCAATAGTATCTTTGAATATTAAACTTTTGCTTTCATTATTATAATTGCATTTACCCTGAAGGCGTGAAAAAGTAAACATTTTGAATGACCTTTTTCCATCTGTATATCCTTTATTGTGCAGAAAATCCGATAGTCTGGCTGAGATGTTGTTATATATGAATGATTGAACAAGATAGTTATAATTTACAGGAATTTTAAAGACACTATTTGCCGGCGAGAATTGTATTTTTATCCGCATTGTTTTTTCACTCTTTTTTGACTTATAGAGATTGAAAGATAATTAAATTTATTACTAATCGATAAAAAATCAATTTTAAAAATCATTTTTTTATTATAATTATAGTAAGGATTAGATTAATTATGTCAATACTAAAAATTCGTCTCAACATAAAAAAATTTACGAAAATCACCCTTTTTAGATTTTTACCCGATAATTTATTGTTAGGATGGTTAGGGAGTTAAAATAAAACAAAAAATCCTGAAAATTTTTGTTAATCCTGGTTATGTTTTTTAAAAACAAATAGTATTTTTTTTATCCTGTCTATCCTGTTATCCTGTCTAAATAATTCGGGGTTGTGTTGGGTTTTGAAAAACAAAAAATCCGTGCAAATCCGTGGCAATTGTTTGGGATTTTGGATTTGGGGGTTGGGGTTTAGTTAAAACAACAAAAAAATCCGTGGCTAATTCTTTGGTAGTGTGGAGTTGGGAAAAACAACATTTGTTTTCTCTGAATCCTCTGTGGCTCTGTGTGATAATAATTTTTGGGGGGCTTGGGAGGTAATCTTGTGTAATCTTGTGGTTTCTTCTTAGTTTTTTGCATTGACAAACAAAACAGAGGGTATATATTCCAGAAGAATTAAGGTAAACTTTAAGGAGATGCAAAATGTTTGATGATTTAAAAAATTGGTTAAAAGAAAAAGAAGAATACAGGTTTAAAAGTAAAAACATTTCGGATGACGTACTATCTAAATTAGTAGAAACAGCAAGACTTTGTAGGGGAGATATTGTTAAGATGACAACAGTATCCGGGTCCGGATATTCGGGAGGCTCGAAGTCATCGATCGATATTTATACATACATTTATTGTCTTACCGACCTTATGAACGCAAAAACCTCTGGTGTTTTAACAGTTAAGAGTTAATTCGGTTTTTTCCAACTTCAGGGATTGTTTAATTGTGTAATAGCTTCCTCTAAAATTGTATCGATTTCATTGGCTGCATCAGCCTCAGATATCGTAACTTCAATATCCGGAGAAATACCAATGCTGCCAA
>CAZRYJ010000283.1:0-1677 GCA_964604245.1 uncultured bacterium
TAATGAAAGAATATTTATTTCCTAAGATTTTTACTTCTACTTCTTTTCCCACTTAAAGCCTCTTTTTCAGTTCTTCTTCTATGTTGTTTATCAGTTTTATTGCTTCTTTTTTCTTTTCTCTTTCTTCTTTCAATTCTTTATTGAGTTGTGCATTTTCTTGTTTCAGTTCTTTTAGTGTCTTGATGCAATTTTTTACAATATCCGATAGGTAATCAAAATCTAAATTATTCATTCTCTTAAAGTGGCTCCTATACTTTCAAGTTTTTTTGTTATCAATTTGATATCACCTTTTATTTCATTGTCTGTGAGTGTTTTCTTTGGGTTGTAAAACTCCAGTCGAATTGTCAGAGATTTTTTATCTTTTCCGATTTTCCGAGCGTAATAAATATCTATAAGTTTAATCCGTGCTCTTTGCGTGGTAGAATGGTCTAATAAAGTTTGAATCTCTTCAAATGGTGTATGCTCTTCAATTATTATTGAAATATCCCTCTTCAAAGGTGGAAACACACTCACTTTTTTAAAGCATTCCTCCTTTCTTGCTTTTAAGAGTTTTTTCAAATTGAGTTCAAAGCCAAAAACGTTATCCTTGCAAACTTCTTGATTTATAAGTCCAAATGTTCCACAAATTTTTCCACCTGAGGTTATACTTGAAGCTCTTTCTTTTATGAATAACGGATCCTTGCAATCTTTGAATGAATAATCTATGATTTTTACTTCTTCAAGCAAGGCTTCAACTATGCCTTTTATGTCATAAAAATCAACTTCACGATCATTTCCGTACCAATTTTTTGATATATGTCCCGCAATAATACCTCCTATGTTTTCTTCTTCTTCATTTCCTTTAGAGAAAACTCTTCCGACTTCAAAAATCCGAATGATCTCTTCGCCTCGATTAAAGTTTCTCTGTGTGTTTTCAAGAAGACTGGGAATCAAAGTGTTTCGTAGAATTTCTTTATCACTCCACATAGGATTTTCAAGATAAATTGCTTCTTCTCGTTTTTTGGAAGCCCACCCGGGTTCTATGAAAGGAATGTTAATGGCTTCCCAGAAACCCAGACTGACCATTATTTTCTTGATTTCTATGAGTTCTCTGTTTTCTGCCCACACGGGTCCGTAATTTGAGTATTTAAATCTAAGAGGTATGTTGTCATAACCAATGAATCTTCCGATTTCCTCAATTAGATCTTCCTCAATTTTTAAATCATTCCTATGAGAAGGGATTAAAGCTTCTGCTTCATCTCCGTTTTTACTGCTTACTATAAAACCTAAGTTTTCTAATATACTGATGCTCTTTTTCTTTTCGATTGTCATACCAAGAAGATCGTTTATTTTATTGTAAGAAAAGGGGATTTTTCTCGATAAATTTGGATTAGGATTTGTATCAACAATTTTCCCCATTATTTTTCCGTTTGCGTATTTTTCCAGGAGTCCTGTGGCATAATAAGCAGCGTACCCAACCATATACATATCAGCCGTTCGCTCAAAGCGGTAGGAAGATTCGGTGGGGATTTTCAATCTTCTTGATGCTTCTCTTATTAATGAAGGCTTAAAAAAAGCTGATTCAAGTACTATTCTTTCTGTATTTTCGCTTATTCCGGATTCTAAACCACCCATTATTCCCGCAAGAGCAATAGGTCCATTCTCATCCGCAATAATCAGGTCTTCTTCTGAAAGTTT
>CAZRYJ010000284.1:0-1669 GCA_964604245.1 uncultured bacterium
CCGGTTCTTCCTATTCGATGAACGTAATATTTCGGGTCCTGAGGAAGTGCATAATTGATTACATGCGTAAGATTTTGAACATCCAATCCTCTTGCTGCCACGTCGGTTGCCACGAGAATATTTATGAAATGTTTTTTGAATTTGTTCAATATTTTTTCTCGTAAGTGTTGTGACATATCTCCATGTAGAGCATCCACTTCGTAACCGCGTTCCATTAGACGTTTTGCAAGGTTGTCCACGTCGATTTTGGTCCTGCAAAAGACAAGTCCGTAAAAGTTATCTTCAATATCTATAATTCTGCAGAGAGCTTCGAGTTTATTTTCGGAATTTACTTCAAAGTAAATCTGGTCGGTCTGACTGACCGTAAGTTCCCCGTGAGACACATTGAAAATATCATATTCTGTCATATATTTTTCTGCAATATTCACAATTTCTTTCGGCATGGTAGCCGAAAATAGCATAGTTCTTTTTTCTTTTGGTGTATGTTCCATGATTTTTTTTACGTCATCAAGAAAACCCATATCGAGCATTTCATCCGCTTCATCAAGGACAAAATGAGAGATATTATCCAGTTTTAAAGTACGACGGTTAAGGTGATCTATAACTCTTCCGGGTGTACCAACGACGATATCGACGCCTTTTTGTAAGCTTCTGAGTTGTCTTGCGATTGCCTGTCCGCCATATATAGGGATAATTCGTAGGTTCTTACTTCCTTTTAGTGAATTAATTTCTTCCGCTACCTGGATTGCAAGTTCTCTTGTCGGTGTAAGTACAATTGCCTGGACGTTTTCCGATCTTTCCCGAAGGAGTTCGATCAATGGAAGACCGAAAGCGGCAGTTTTACCCGTTCCGGTTCGTGCCTGACCTATAATATCCTTTTTCCCCGAGAGCAAGACCGGTATAGTTTGTTCCTGTATAGGCGTTGGTTCCTCAAACCCTTTTATTTTTAAAATATTCAGAGTTTCTTCTGATAAGCCTAAATCTTTAAAAGATTTCATGATTTATTTCCTCTCTGATCTAACATAGTTTACGTGTACTGAAAAAGATAACAAATATACTATATTAAAATCTTGGTTTTTTGTTATTAAATCAAACTAAATCCAATATATGTTTCTATAATAAGTACTTTTCACTAATTAACAAGCCTTTTTTATTTGATTTTGTTGACATTGGGTTTTACGGTAAAGTAAAATTTAACTTATTGACTTTTTGTTTAGATTTTTTATATTTTTTTAAACAAACCAGGAGGTAAAGTTATGGGGGAAGAAGAAAAAAATGGAGTGTTCCCGACTTTTGCATTAATTGTTTTGCTTATTGGTGTCTTTTGGCTTTTAAGCGATTTGAATGTTTTAAAGGTAAATGTGCCCTGGGTTCCAATAGTGATAATTGTTGTAGCTGTTGGCTGGATTGCAGATCATTTTACCAGGAAGTAACTTTTTTGCGCTGTTTTTTCAAACAGCCACGCAATTAAAAAAAGGATCTTTTTAGGTAATCGCAGATTCGTATTTGTCTAACCATGAGGCATGTTCGTCGAAAGGGTTTGTTCGCATGGCAAAGAGGAAAAAATATGGGAAGTTTTTTTTCGTGTATTCCATATAGCTTAGCCATTGGTACGTTAAAAGATTGTATGCGCGCTCGATATCGATTTTCGTGTGCTGGATATCTTCTT
>CAZRYJ010000285.1:0-1663 GCA_964604245.1 uncultured bacterium
TTAATACCGCCGGAACTAATAATACCAAACTCCAGGGATACCCCAAAAAGTATAGCACAAGTACCAAGAGTAACCGATTTGGTCGCAGCCTGCAATCTGTTATAAATATCCGGAAGTCTTATTAAACCAAGACACCCCAATAAATCAAAGGCTACTCCAACAAGAACAAAACCTAAAGCATAATTATTACTCATCAAAACCTCTACCTTCCAGGAACTTAACAAGAGCGAGAGTACCAACAAACGAGAGTATAGCCCAGGAAATAGCTATATAGAGATAAAAGTCCCTGCCTTTATGAGCAGCAAAAAGAGCGCACATACCAACTACAATGATACCAAGTATATCTATGGCTACCATCCGATCAGGCGGGGTTGGTCCCACCATCACTCTGTAAAGACACATAAAAGACGCGATTATTAAACAAACGAAGAAAAAAGTAAACATTATTCGAATATCCTCCTGAGTACCCTCTCAAACCTACCTAAAATTATTTCTCTCTGAATCTCGGTATTATCGCTTGAAATATTTATCCAGTGCACGTAAAAATCATCAGCATCGACTTCCACAGTAAGAGTTCCCGGGGTTAGAGTAATAGAATTAGCAAGTATAGTCTTAGCAAACTCATTTTTTAGACTTGTTTTAACCTTAACAATTCCCGGCTTTATTGGAAGATATGGATTTAACACCCTGTACGCCACATCGAGATTGGCAATAATGATATAATAAACGAGATAGGGTATATATAAAAGTGCAAGCAGAAAACGGCGCGGATTCAATAATTTAATAATATCATCAGGGAAAAGCTTACGCGTAAGAACCGTTACAATTAAAGCGACAACAACCCCCGCCAGGAGATCTTCAACCTTAAAAGGAATTGTCAAAAAAATCCACATTAAAAGATATATAATAAATTGCACAATTTTCTTTTTCATAAAATCTCCCTATATCCCCAGCACAGATGAAATATAGCCTAATTTATTCGTTATTACACTCTGAGCCGGTACAATAATATTACTTATAACCCATCCGTTAAAAATCCCCACAAGAAGACAGAGAACCGCAAAGATAACCAGCGAGAAAACCATTGCGAAAGATGCCTCTTTCGCGCCTTTAACTCTTTGGGAGGCTTCACCAAAAATCGCATGCCTTAGAAATTTCAAAAAACACATAAGCGTCAAAAACGCGGTTAAAACAAGAGCAGCCGCAGCCCACATGTTTTTTGCTTGAAACGCCGCAAGAATTATAATTAATTTGCTCCAGAATCCGTTAAACGGAGGTATCCCGGAAATTGATAGAGAACCAACTATAGCACTTCCGGAAGTTACCGGCATATATTTTTTCAAGCCACCAAGCTCTTTCATATTTCTCGTTCCCGTTCTATTCTCAATAGCACCTGATGAAAGAAAAAGCAACGATTTGAAAACCGAATGGTTTAAGAGATGAAAAAGAGCCCCAATAATACCCAATGGAGTTCCCAACCCAATCCCTACTATAACATATCCCATCTGAGATACGGAATGAAATGCAAAAAGCCTTTTAATATCAATCTGACCGGATCCCATAAGTGCTCCAACAATCATCGAAATACAACCAATAACGATAAAAATAGTGGAAATAACCGGTGTCATATCGATTACATTGTAAAAAATTCTGATAAGAGGAT
>CAZRYJ010000286.1:0-1646 GCA_964604245.1 uncultured bacterium
AGTGATTTTTAATGACATGCAGCGAATATTTTTATTCCGTATGCAAGATAAGAAATATATTTCAAAGTCCCCAGACCTATAAAGGTGGCATTAACTACAAATTAATTACTAAGTCCACTTCAGGGGATTTATAGCAGGAAATAAAAAAGAGGCTTGTAATGAGCCCCTTGAGATAATTCTGAAACAGCTTATTTAAGGCTGTTTACATGTTTTTCTGCTGATGATTTAAGGTTTGCAGCCTTCTTTTTATGAATTATATTCTTTTTTGTAAGCTTATCCAGCATGGAATTCATTTTAGGCATCATTTCGGCAGCCTCTTTCTTACTGGTTGATGCACGAAGATCCTTAAGAGCATTACGCATTGTTTTTGCATAATACTTATTGGTCTCATTCCTGACTATTGTCTGGCGGTTTCTTTTTTTTGCTGATGGATGATTTGCCATTTCTAAATATATGTTTTTCTGACTGTAAAATTTGTAGTCCATAGGGGAATCGAACCCCTTTCATATACAGCTTATAATCAATTCTATACAGAGGGTTGTTTAAAACAGGTCTCGGAAATTACTCCTCTTTAAATACTCCTCTTTGTCTTTTTTGCGGGGCAAAGATAATCAATTTTTTATTTTACAACAGTTTTTTCTTTGAGATGAAGATACCCCAAATATTACAAATTTTATTTGCTAGGGGAAGAAGAATGTGACAATCAGAAATTTTGGATTTAAGTTATATTAATATATCTGCAGATATTGCTTATAAAATTTCCTGCACCTGCTCCATCAGATGTTTTATCATTTTCGATAGAAGGATCAGTTCCAGTACTCCAACATACACCTCTTGAAAGTACTGTTCCGCAACCTTCACTTATTATCGTACCTCCACAAGTAGCAGTTGTTCCAGTAATATTTGTTACTTCGGAAGTTGTTATTGTAGGGACTTCTTTCTTTTCACAAGCAGTCAGGATACTTATTAAGATGAAAAGACAGAAAACTAATAACCTGTTTAAACATTTCATGTGCAAGAAAATTAGATTAACTATCAGAGAATAAAGCAATTCGCAAATTTACGAAAGAATAACACCTAGTACAAAAAAATCCATCCATCCGATTATTTAGGATTTTGGATGGATGGATGACTATGAGGGCAATCTTAACCACTCTTTACCTGATTTTATAACAGTCAATAACCTTCTTTGTATTAATGTTTTACAATTAGCGGTATGCTTTTCTTCTTCTCGCCATTACTGATGCTGATTATATAACTCCCGTTTTTCAGATTACTGACAGGAAGAGTGAAGTATAAGCCGGACTTCTTCCCCGTATAATACATGTTCCCGTTCATATCATAGATTCGTACATCAAATTCAGGCACTTCCGTTTCCATTGTTAAAGCTTCCGTATCTTCTTTTGTAACCATTATTTTTTACCTCTTCTGAAGTCGGATTCGGTGATGCTGAAAATTTATAGCCGCCGGATATCATAACAATTTTATTTTTCCAATTTGAGGCCCCGCATGTGTTTGTCGCTCTTGCCATGACCTGGTAGTAATCGGGTGCGTAAAAAGTTATTGTCACCCAGTCATAATACTGGTAATTGAAACCATAAGATTCCGGATTGACCATCCATGTATATTCTGATTCCGACAAAGGA
>CAZRYJ010000287.1:0-1626 GCA_964604245.1 uncultured bacterium
CAAATTTTTTCTGATAATCACCCTGCTTCCAGCCGGTTACTATATCGTAACCTTTTTCCATTTCTTCAAGCAATTTAGGGATGTCGTTTGCATCGAACTGAAGATCTGCGTCCATAATTACCAAGATCTGTGCTGTTGAATGTCTGAAACCTGTTAGTATTGCTTCTGTTTTGCCGAGGTTCGCGCGGTGACTGTAAACTTTTAAATATTTATATTTTTCTTTTAATCTTTCGCCTTCCTCAAGAGTACCATCAAGGCTACCGTCATCAACGAGAATTACCTCATAATTTCTTTTTTCCTTTTCGACAACAGAGTTTATTTCCTGCATTAGAGGGGCTAAACTTTCTTTTTCGTTAAACGCAGGTACTATAATTGCAATATTTTTTTGAGCCATTAATCCATTACCCTTAAATTACTTAGGTTTAATTTTTATAAACCGGAGTTTTCCTACTCTTAAAACCGTATCTTTGTCAAAAGACATATTTAGTGTGAAGTCGGTAACCTTTTTGCCGTCTATTTTAAGAGCTCCGCTTGTTATTAGTCGTCGCGCTTCTCCCCGGGATTTTACAAACCCGGCTCTCTCAAGTAGTTCAACTATCCAGATTTCTTCTCCCATGGTAATTTTCAACTCTTCAATGTCTTCGGGTTCTTTATTTTTTGAAAAGATTTTTATAAATTCTTTTTTTGCTTTTTCCGCTGTTTTTTTGACATGATATAGAGAAACAACTTTTTCGGCGAGATCCATTTTTATATCTCTCGGGTTCTCGCCTGCTTCAAGCCTCTTTTTTATGGTTGCAAGGGAATCTTCGTCATAGTCCAGGCATAATTTAAAGTATCGAAGTATCAGATCGTCCGGAATTGACATCAATTTCCCAAACTGTTCCTTCGGAGATTCTGTTACTCCAACATAATTTCCGTAAGATTTGCTCATCTTTCTAACGCCATCTAATCCTTCCAGTATAGGCATAAGCATAACCACCTGAGGTTCCTGGTCGAAACTTCGCTGCATATCCCTGCCTAGAAGATGATTCCAATGCTGATCTGTACCTCCAAGCTCTATATCCGCTTCGACAGCTACAGAATCATATGCCTGAAAGACGGGGTAAAGAAATTCATGAAGAGCTATCGGTTGTTCATCCTTGAATCTCTTTGCAAAATCATCTCTTTCCATCATTTTTGCCATAGTAATTCTGGAAGTAAGTTTTACAATTTCGGAAGGAGTCAATTTTGCAAGCCATTTGGAATTGTGTCTTATTTCTGTATTTTTCTTATCCAGGATTTTAAATATTTGTTTTTCATAACTTTTCATGTTTTGTTTAACATCTTCTTCAGTTAAAGGAGGTCTTGTCTTGGAGCGTCCAGATGGATCCCCTATTCTGGCGGTGAAATCTCCGACGACAAGAACTGCCGTATGCCCAAGTTCCTGAAATTCTTTTAGTTTTCTTAGGACAACCGCAAAACCGAGATGAATATCGGGTGCGGTTGGGTCTATACCGAGTTTTACTCGCAGCGGTCGCTTTTTCTTTAATTTCTCTTTTAATTCTTTTTCGGGTATTACAGTTTCAACCCGAGCGAGTATTTTTTCTAAATCAGATTTAATTATTTCCCTCCTGCCGGTATATTTAA
>CAZRYJ010000288.1:0-1623 GCA_964604245.1 uncultured bacterium
GAGTCATATCCTTTTTCAAATTATAGGCATCATAGTTAGGACAAGCCTCACAGTCGGGACAGTTATAATAATCTATGCCATATCGGGTTATTTTCTTTTTCATAGCAACTCCATTTGGACGTGTTTAAGCCTCTTATTTGCGTTTTCGACATCCTTCGGATTGATTTCTATGCCTATGAAATCACGTTGTAATTGTTTACAGGCTACTGCTGTGCTACCTGACCCTAAAAAACAATCTAATACAATTTTAGAAGGCTTTGCTTTTAATATTTGCTTTATTAATCCTATTGGTTTTTCTGTAGGATGATCCCCCGCTTGTGGAATTACATTTTTACATCGTAAGATATTTGCCCTATTAGAACCCATTGTATTATTGTTTAATCCATTTCCGCATTGTAATTGGAAAATAGTTTCATATTGAAAACGCCAATCCCACCCCATACCTACAAATTCCTTATCCCAAACAAGTAAATTTTTCACTTTAAACCTTTTAGCTTTCTTAAATTCCAACCATGCATAAGCAAGTACAGGCTCACCACCACCACCACCACCACAAAAGACATAAGCTTCACTATTGTCTGCCATAATTCTATCAAAAACCTTCCGGATTTCTTCTAACAAAATTATATAATCAGTAAATTTATCATTGATTATATAATCTTTTAAATTTCCAGTTTTAGCTCCCCTGTTACTTCTGTAATTCAACCCATAAGGTGGATCGGTAATTATTAAATCAATACTTTTATCGGGTATATCCTGCATAAGTTCCAAACAGTTCCCACAATGAACCTTATTAATTTCCATTATCGACCCTTTTAGACTTCAATGCCTCCCATTTTTTCTTAAATTCTTCTGGCATGGATGTGCTCTTTTCTAAATCCTTTTCCCATTCTTCTTGTTGCTTTTTCATGTCTTCTTCTCGTGTAATGTTTTCAAAATAGATTCTTTTAAGCTCATAGGGTCTCGGAAATTTCGTGTAAATATCAGAGCTATCTATAAAACATTCGACCACTTTTTTGAATTCATCCTCAGTCCATTTGCTAAAATTCCGCTGCCATGCTTTCACGATATAATATACATCCTCCACCGCGATAAGCACCCCTAAGTTCGCCTTTATGTTTCGTATCCCGTTTTTGATTATTTGTTCCGTGAGCATTTATTTTTCCAGGAGTTCTGGGTTTTCGATACTATTTCCTATTATTCTTAAGGAACCTGCGAAAAATCCAACGGGAACTACCTCACTATCAGAGTCAACATAATCAATAACAAATGCTGTCATAAAATCATTATAATATACTTCAAGTATTTGCGGTACTTCATCTGAATATATACTTGCTTCTACAATATCTTTACTACAAATTTCTTTTTTATTTGAGTCAAGGTGCTCTGTGTATTGTCCGACCGTTTCGGGGTCAACTTCAAACGCCTTTATTCGCCAATCTGCCCCATTGTTGTTTTTAAGTTCTCCAGTAGAAATAAAAATACCATCACCATAAAACAAAGGAACTCCATAAACCCATTCTCCATTATCAATCCTTTTACCCCTAAATTTATATTCTTTCATCATCCCCCCTCAGAACCATTTCGATTCTTTTGGTTTTTTGTTTGTTTTTTCTTCTAATT
>CAZRYJ010000289.1:0-1578 GCA_964604245.1 uncultured bacterium
AAACTGGCGAGATTAAGTTTGCCGGTAAGTTGAAATATTACAACCCCGAAAACCTTATCCTGGGCGAAGCCAATGTTATAGATTCTGTCAGCCTGGAAAGATACATTGTCTATAAGGTAACTGAGGAAGAAAAAGAGAAAGAATAAGTTGCTGGCTGTGGGCTCTACTGCTTGAGAAAAATCCAGAGGCAAAAAATCTTCTTGAAAACGAAGTGTGATTGGGGTCAATGTGATTGGGGTCAAATCTAGACATTGGACAAATTATAATAAAAACCATTCGTGTTATTTGTGCTATTTGTTGTTCCTTCTTCTTAGTTCGTGGTTCTTAGTTCGTAGTTGATTCCGGTCTGCCGTCTGCGGTCGTCCGTCATTGTTATAACTGTCCAACGGTCCAACTGACCAACAGACTAACGATTATTGACTTTGGACTAACATTTTAGTGGAACTTTCATATCATTTCTTAGGTCATATATACTAAATAAGGCAAAAAAGAGTTTTAAGCATGATTGCAAAATGGATTTATAACTACTTATTAAAAATGGAGGCATTATGAGGAATAAGTTAAGTGTAGTATTATCGGTATTTTTTATGTTACTCCTTACAAGTTGCAGTCTTTTTAAAGATCCTAACTTTATTAATATCAAAGAACCTCGAGAAAGAGATGCGCTTGTACAAGGTGAAAATTTTTTGTTTGTCGCTGATATCGATTTACATCACGGAGTGGCTGAAATGAACGTAGACCTTTTTTCGGTATCCGGAACTTATATTCGTGATAGCCTGGATAGTCTGATTTATGTTAAACCATACGATAGTGTATTATGGAGATATGATTCATTCGATGAAGACGTAAATCTTATGGGTAAGTATAAAATAGAGAAGGAAATAACGGTTCCGCCTGATGTACCGGAGGGTGAATTCTACTTCTTGCAGGTAAATTACCTTAATTGGGACGGATATTCCGGGTATGCTAATACAGTACAGGTTAGTATTATGACCCCTGAAATGTACAAATTAATGAAAGAGGCTCTTTAGTATGATTGCTGAATATATTTTTAATGTTTTTAAAATTGGGAGGCTATTTTGGGTAAGAAAGTAATCTTAGTCTTGTCGATATTCTTTACATTGATGCTTACAAATTGCAGTCTTTTTGATGAT
Organism: uncultured bacterium; assembly: GCA_964604245.1. Classification (GTDB taxonomy): domain Bacteria; phylum Hydrothermota; class UBA3072; order UBA3072; family UBA3072; genus JAFGHJ01. The sequence goes on from CAZRYJ010000289.1 coordinate 1,155, forward strand.
CCTACCGTAGTTAATGTGATACAACCTCAGGATGAAGCCACACTCAGAAAAGGTGAAAGTTTTACTTTTATCGCTGAAATCGATGTCGATCAGGGTACACATGAGATATACGTGGAACTCTGGCTGCCGGACGGCATATCTGAAAATCCGTATGATAGTATATTATGGTCATATAATGTTTCGGATGAAGGATTGGATTTTGAAGGTAGGGTTGAAATAGAGAAGGAATTAACAGTTCCGCTCGATGCTCCTATAGACGACAGTTATTATCTGCAGGTAAACGCTGATGAGTGGGGAGGGGGGCTCGGTTATACGACTTCTGTACCGGTTAGTGTTCTTGCCTCTAAGGATTAAAACATGGGGATCAATGGGGTCAGGTCTTCTTTGAAAAGTGTCAAGGGGTGGGGTTAAGTTTTTCTTTTTT
>CAZRYJ010000290.1:0-1555 GCA_964604245.1 uncultured bacterium
ATCAGAAATTATTTTAAGAGGTCGCAGGGGATCTTCGTAACCAAAAACTAAAGCTATCGGACCTTCAACCAATTCATCAATATCGCTCTCATTAGTTTCATCAGTTAATGCTCTTTTTATCAAAGTATTCTTAAATACTTTCAATTCAGCGTTTTCTCTCTTGAGACTTCTCCTCAGAATATTAAGCTGAGCCGCCTTAAGTCGCAAAAAGTTTGTGAAACACAAAGAATTAGATCTTTGGTATCTTTCGCTAATCTCTTTTACAATTTCCTCGTTTTCTCTTATTCCCATTTTAACTCCCCAATATTATTTCCTTTCTTACATAATTTGTATCAATCTTGAGTCCCAAACCCATAGTCGATGAGAGAGTTATTCCTTTTAAGTACTGTCCTCCAGCAGATGCGGGTTTTAAACTCCAGATTTTCCTGACTAACTCAACAAAATTCTCATATAAATTATTTTCTTCAAAAGAGGCTTTCCCTATTGGAACTTGAAGATTTCCACCCTGATCAACCTTAAAACTGACTTTCCCTTGCTTTATCTCCTTTACAGCCTGCCCTATATCTTTCGTGACGGTCCCGTTTTTAGGCGTAGGCATCAATCCTCTCGGTCCGAGAATTTTTCCGAGCTTCCCAATTTTGGGCATCATCTCAGGAACAGCCACAATAGCATCGCACTCAAGCCAGCCTTTTTCAATTTTATCTGCAAATTCCTGACCTCCCACCCAATCTGCTCCGGCTTTTTCCGCTTCGATCTGCAACTCTCCCTCCACAAAAGCAAGAACTTTTTTCTCCTTACCACTGCCATGAGGAAGCAGAATCGAACCTCTAATCATCTGATCTGCTTTTTTGGGATCAACGCCAAGCTTTACGGCAACTTCTACCGTTTCATCAAACTTTGCGGAAGCCATTTCTTTGATCTTGTTGACAGCTTCCTTGACCTTAAGTTCTTTTTCCTTAGAATAAGAAACACTTAACTTGTTATATCTTTTACTTCTCTTCATCATTTACCTTCCTCAACCAGAATTCCCATTGAATGAGCAGTTCCCTCTACAACTTTCATCGCTTTCTCCATATCATCAGTATTAAAGCTTTCCTTCTTTGACTCTGCGATTTCTCTCACCTGTTTTCTATTTACTGTTGCAACTTTCTCTCTATTAGGCTCTCCGGAGCCTTTGACTATACCCGCAGCTTTCTTCAACAAAAACGAAGTAGGAGGGTTTTTCATAATAAAATCAAAGGAATTATCCTTATAAACAGTAATAACTACAGGAATCAAATCATTTCCCCTACTTCTGCTTTTTGCGTTAAATTGAGTGCAGAATTCTACAATATTCACACCATACTGGCCGAGTGCTGGTCCAACCGGAGGTGCAGGGGTCGCTTGACCTGCCTGAATCATCAATTTAATCTGTCCCTTTTCTCTTTTTGGTGGCATCTTTTCCTCTCCTAAATTAGTTCGACTTGATTATAGCTTAACTCAACCGGGGTTGCCCGACCAAAAACCGTAACCATTACAACCAATCTCTCTTTTTCTCTGTTTGATTCTTTTATAG
>CAZRYJ010000291.1:0-1543 GCA_964604245.1 uncultured bacterium
AAAAAGGAGAAAGATCGATGAAGATATCTTCTAAACCCATAACTCACGTCTTTCTTGGAATTATTTCAATCATCTTTGGGTTACAAAATTGTGCCAATCTAATTCCCGGAGACTATACGGAAACGGAGAGGTTGCCCAATATCGATCCGGACTATACAGGAATCGCTATTCCTCCGAACATAGCCCCTTTGAATTTTAAAATTAATGAGGAGGGAACGGAATTTTATGTCGATATTTACACGGATTCCAAAGACAGTAAACGTATAAGAATCAATGCCAGAAAGAACATTGTGATAATCCCCATGAAAAAATGGAAAGCCATTTTATCGGAAAATCGGGGAAAGGAACTGTATATCGATATATATATAAAGGATCAGAATAACAAGTGGAATAAGTTTCGCACGATAGAGAATAAAATTGCGAAAGAGGAAATTGACAGCCACGTTGCTTATCGATTGATCAATCTGGGATATGTGTTGTGGTGGGGAATGGGTATTTATCAACGTAATGTCGAAAATTTTGATGAATCTGCTATTTTTACAAATAGAGTTACCCACAATAACTGCATGAATTGTCATTCTTTCTGTAATAATAATCCGGAAAGCATGATGTTTCACATGAGGGGTAATTACGGCGGGACGATGCTAGTTAAAAACGGCCGAGTGAATAAGGTTAATACCGCAACAGAATATACGATGTCTGCAGGTGTTTATCCTGCCTGGCATCCGGATGGAAATCATATCGCCTTTTCAGTTAATAAAATAGTTCAGCAGTTTCATGCTCAAAGAGATAAGAGTATTTATGTATGGGATAAGGCTTCTGACCTGGTTATTTACGACATACAAACAAATACAATAACAACATCTCCAAAAGTTTCGACAAATCGCATGGAGAACTTGCCTAATTGGAGTCCTGATGGTAAGTATTTATATTTCTGCAGTGCGCCTGAATGGGGAGATAAAGAATATAATGAATCGAAATATGATCTTATGCGTATCTCCTATGATGTTGAAACGAATCATTGGGGTGATGTAGAGCCGATTATTACTGCCAAAGAAACAGGAAAAAGTATTTCTTTCCCTAAAATTTCTCCTGATGGGAAATATCTATTATTTTGTATGAGTGATTACGGATATTTTTCCATACATTTTTCATCCAGTGACCTTTATATGTTGGATCTCGTAACAAAAAAGTACCGAAAACTTAATATCAATAGCGAACGTAGCGAAAGTTATCATAGCTGGTCGAGCAATAGCCGGTGGTTTGTGTTCGCCAGTAAAAGAAAGGATGGCCTGTGTTCCAGATTATATTTTAGTTATGTTGATACACTGGGAAACGTGTATAAGCCGTTTTTAATGCCACAAAAAGACTATGATACATATATCATGAACTATAACATACCGGAATTGATCGATGGACAGGTAACAGTCAGTCACTGGAATCTTACGCAGGTTGCCCATAAAGTATCTATACAAGCAAAATTTGATTCAACAGTTAATATCGATGCTCTATCAGGCGCTACAAAAGTAGTAAAATAATAATC
>CAZRYJ010000292.1:0-1529 GCA_964604245.1 uncultured bacterium
TCCATACGTTACCAAGACCTATCGCCGAACCAATAACAGCAAAAAGAAAAGAAGACCTTGAACTCCATCTTTCTCTTGTTTTTGCCATTACCTCTTCCTTTTTTCGTTTATATAAAGTAAATCAGAGAGAAGCGCATAACCTGTTTCTATCTTTCCTGCCCCGGGTCCCGATACCATTATATTTCCCAGAATATCCGTAGTAAAATTTATTGCATTTATCGAACCGGTAATTTTAGAAAGAGGATCCTGGTCACTTAAAATCTCCGGAGCAACGGTAGCAATTATTCCATTTTCAGTCTTCTTTGCCGCAGCTATAAGTTTCCAGTGTTTCCGTTCCGCCAGAGCCTTGACTATATCCTTTTCCGTTACCGTATCAATACCCTTTATAGACACTTCCTTGAATTTCAAATTGCCTCCCATAAGAACATTAGCAATTATAACTATTTTTGCGGCAGCATCCCATCCTTTTATATCGGCTTCAGGCTGCTCTTCGGCAATGCCTTTCTTTCTTGCTCTCTTCAAGGCTTCTTCATAGGAAAGACCAATCTCCATCTTGGTTAGAATATAATTGGCAGTTCCATTCATTATTCCCCTAACTTCTTTAATCGTTATACCCTTAAAGGTAGATTCAACAAGGCTTATTACAGGAGTTCCGGAAAGAACCGTTCCTTCAAAACGAAGGAATACTCCGTTCTCCTCCGCAAGACTTTTCAATTCCCTATAAGCAAGAACTATGGAACCTTTATTTGTGGTTACAACGTTCTTTTTATCGTTTAAAGCGGTCCGCAGTATAGATAAACCGGGTTCTCCCGTTTCTAAATTTGTAGGAATTGCTTCTACAATTGTATCCGCATTTGATTCTTTTATTGTCTTCTCCGAATTCCAACCCTTTATACCATCAGAATAATTTTTAATGTTATTCTCCTTCATTAATAAAGACAATATTTCTTCGATGTTGATTCCTTTCTCAGAAAAAACCGAACCAACAATAGGATCAGAAATAGCTGTAACTAAAGGAGCAAAGCCGTATTCCTTTAAGAGAGAATCTCTTTTCTCAAGAAGTAATTCTAATAAACCTCTATTTACAGTTCCTAAACCGATAAGAGCCAAATTCATGTAAATCTCCTTTGATTTGTATTACCGAACAAATATAGAAAAACTTTTATTGTTGTCAAGGGAAGACATCTCCACCCAAACCCTAAAGAATAACCACAAGATTTCACAAGATTAACACAGATTGAAAATAATTCTTTGTTTTTATAACTGCTTACTGCTCGCTACTATTTACTCACTACTATCTACTAATTTTTTCTGTCATTACTTATAACCTTGAAAATACATGGAGAGGTTGGAAAATCTTGTGATAATCAGTGTAATCTGTGGTTACTTTTCAGTAAAAAACTCGTCTACTTTTTTTATCGCTTCTTCCGGGGAATCAACCTTTTCGAAAGGAAGAGGAATATTGCATTCTATCCCTATTATTTTCTTTTTGTATATATTTCCAAAAGCTATTTCGCTCTGCGTGCCCA
>CAZRYJ010000293.1:0-1521 GCA_964604245.1 uncultured bacterium
TGGAATGATAACGCGTATGAAACCGCTCTTGCCATTCTTGCTCTAAGTACAATGAGCCCGAATTTAATCATATCTTCCGCCAGTACTGTTCCCCCTGCTCCAGTCGAAGGAGAAGAGTTTACTCTTTCCGCTGTTATTAAAAATATAGGTACCGAGAAAGCAGGATTATTTGATACAAAATTCATGCTGGATACTCTTGTTCTCTGGGAAGGTGTAATAGATAGTCTCCTGCCCGGTGATTCATCGATAGTCGATTTTTCGTACAATCTTCCTTCGGGAAGGTATGAAATTAAAGGAAATGTAGATTGTAATGATTCGATAAAGGAAGGGAATGAATTAGATAACGAATATATTTATCACTTAAACATATTTACTCATCTCGATTTAGCTGTTTACCCTCAGGATATAAAGATATATCCGGTGATACTGAAAGAGTATGATTCGACATGAGATAATATTTTGGTTCTTGACAGCAAAGTCTTTTTTCCTATATTAAATAAGGGAGAACTTATGATTACTAAAGGAGATAAGTCTAGGATTGTCAAATGCGCAAAGAAATATAAGTTATCAAAGGTTATTCTTTTTGGTTCCGCCAAAGAAAAGACTGAATCAAGGGATATCGATATTGGAGTGAAAGGGTTAAAGCCAGAATTGTTTTTTAATTTCGGATGGGAGTTATATAGAGACTTATCAAAACCGTTAGACGTTATTGATTTAGATGAAGATTGTTCTTTTTGCAGACTTGTTGAGAAGGAAGGAATAGTACTTTATGGCTGATATAAAACAGAAGGTTCATGTTGAAATGGAAAATATTGAAACCGTCCTTACAGAACTGGAGAAGGTAAAAAATAGATTTAACAAAGAACTTGTAGTACTTGTAGGAATAGGTGGTTATCTTCAAAATATTTATAACGGCATTGAGAATATTCTAAAGCAGATATTATTATTTAAAAATATTTCAATTCCCGACTCTCCAACCTGGCATAAGGACTTATTAAATTTGTCAGTTAAACATAAAGTTATAAAAAGAGTAACCGCTGAGAAAATTGGAAAATATCTTTTTTTTCGGCATTTCTTTACGCACTCTTATGGGTTTTTAATTGAAGAACGCAAAATAAAGCCTTTAATGGATAACGCACTTAAAGTCTGTTCTGTTTTCAATAAAGAAATCGAAGATTATTTAAAAACAATAAAACAATAGAAAGAAGGATTAATAGCGAAGAGTGAAGTAATTCATTACTTTACCCGCCGAGGTAATATTTTTGAGATTTATAGATATCAATTTTACCCTTGACAAAGAAAAAGAAACCATTACAATATAAAATATAGAAAATAAATAGTCTTTTTATTTTTAAATATTAGTTTTTTAGCAGAAAACGTTTAGGTTCTAAAGGGTTTAAATATATAAAATATTAATAAATATCTATTAGTAGGAAGAGGGGAATTTTTTATTTTAGGTTGGCATCTTGTATTTAGTTGCAGGGATTAAAATTTTTTTTGGGAGGTAAAATTATGAGGAAA
>CAZRYJ010000294.1:0-1512 GCA_964604245.1 uncultured bacterium
TGATCCATACGGTAATATCTACATTCAAGGTTTAAAACCCAGTGAGTATTTTATCCTTAAGTATTCTAAGATCCATTATATTCCCGTATTAGTTGCCAAAATGTCTGCTAAAAAAACACCAGGGAGTGCTTATAATGTTGCCGAATATACGTCAGCACCACAAGGAAAGATCAAAGAATCAGGGTTTAAGTTGCTCAAAGACGGCAAGGAGATTTATAAGCTAGAAACAAGTGGATTGAGTACAGTTAAATATTTAGGAAAGGATAAGTTGGGACAATACTGGGTTTATTATGAGAGTCCAAGAAAGAAGAAGGTTGACAAAAAATATATAGTTGATGGAAATAATAAAGACTGGTTTATTATGAAGAAAGAGAGAGGTAGATTTTTTAAAAAAGGGATCTGGTATACGGTTCTTTGTTCAATTAATTTAAGAATGTTGAGTAAAAGTATCCCTGGAATAATAAATGAAAATATGATAGATTTTGATAAAGTTAAAGTAGGATCAGATGGAAATTTATACTACAAGGATAAGGGTAAATGGTATAGACAAGAAAATATACAGCAGATGGACTTTACAGCAACAGATGTGCAAAGCTTTGCTGGGATTGAGAAAGACATCAAAGTAGAGCCATATACCAACTATGAAGATGTTGCCCCAATTGAACTTGAAAGAGGTATCGAGATAAAAAAAGGCAACGAATCGATCCGAAAATTCAAATATTATTCCCAGGATACCCTTTACACAGTCAAAAACCTGGGCTTAGACGATAAAAATAATATCTATGTTTACGTTAACTGGTTTGACTGGCTAACAAAGGATAAAATGAAAGAAGTAGTAAAATTTAATACAAAAGGAGAATTTCAGAACCGCATCAATTTAACAAAAGAAGAAACACCTGTTCTTGGGTTGGATGGGTTTGTTTATACGCATGAGAATGAAGGTGCTGAAGGAATTGTTAGGAAATATGAGGGGAAAACATTGCCTTAGGGGAAACAGCTCACGGCTCACAGCCTACAGCTGACGGCAAAGAAAATGTAATAAGGAAGTAAATTGAGAGATATAAAAAATTATGATGTTTTTAAAATGGCTCACCAATTAGCATTAGAAGTTTATAAAATTACAGATAAATATCCAAAGAAAGAAATATATGGTTTGACTAATCAGTTGAGGAGAGCTTCGTATTCTATTCCAATGAATTTAGCCGAAGGTGGAGCAAGAGATAGCGAGAGGGAATTTGCACAATTCGTTAATGTATCAATAGGTTCGTGCGAAGAAGTAAGATATCAATTGCTTTTATCAAAAGATCTCGGTTATGTAGAAGAGAAGGAATATTTTGAAATGGAAACAGAATATGAAACTGTAAAAAAAATGCTTGCCTCTTTATACCGAAAATTGAACAAAAAAAAGTTAAAGCAGTAAGCGGTGAGCTGTCAGCTGTAAGCAAATTTAATAGGGAGGATTGTAATGTTTAAGAAATTTTTAATTATATTTTTAATAACGTTTGCATTAAT
>CAZRYJ010000295.1:0-1505 GCA_964604245.1 uncultured bacterium
TGGTTCATTCCAGGTACAGTACAAACACCTTCCCAACCTGGGATCTTGCTCAACCCTTTAGATTTCTTGCTCATAACGGAGAAATAAATACACTCCGGGGAAATATAAACTGGATGAAAGCAAGAGAAGGCCTTCTAAAAAGTCCCTTATTCGGAAAAGACATCGAAAAAATAAAACCAATTATTGACGCCTCGAAAAGCGACTCGGCGATAATAGATAACGTGTTCGAACTTTTAACTCTATCGGGACGAACTCTGCCCCACGCAATGATGATGCTGATTCCTGCAGCCTGGGAAAACAACAATTTATTAGACGAAAAACTGAAAAATTTTTATAAGTATCACGCCTGTATTTCCGAACCCTGGGATGGACCCGCTGCAATATCTTTTACTGACGGAACTCGCGTTGGCGCAATACTTGACCGTAACGGATTACGTCCTGCCCGTTATCTTATAACAAAGGACGGGCAAGTTGTAATGGCGTCAGAAGTCGGAGTTCTGGACATTAAGGGTAAAGATATACTGAAATCCGGAAGACTTGAGCCGGGAAAAGTTTTTTTTGTGGACACGGAAAAAGGAAGTATAATTCAAGACGAAGAGATAAAGAGCAGCTTATCAAATAGCAAACCCTATACTACATGGTTAAACGAACATTTGCTCGAATTCGATTCTATAAAACCGGATAAAAAGAAAGAAAAAAGCTTTAATCTTGAAAAAGAAGATTTTCTTTCTTACTTGAAAGCAAACGGTTACACGAGGGAAGATTTGAAATCTATAATTAAACCAAAAGCACTCGATGGAAAAGAACCTATCGGTTCGATGGGAAACGACCATCCCCATGCTGTTCTGTCAAAACAGCCACAACTCATTTTCAATTATTTTAAGCAATTATTTGCCCAGGTTACGAATCCCCCGATTGATTCAATTAGAGAGCGAATAGTTATGAGTACGCTGAGCTTTCTTGGCCCAAAAGATAATATCTTAGAAGAAACTCCAACCCATGCTCATAAATTGGAGCTAAAAGAACCAATACTGACAAACGAGGATTTCATAAAGTTAAAAAATATTAATATAAACGGTTTTGCAACGAAAACCATATCCTTGCTTTTTAATCCCGAAACAAAAAGAAACTTCATAAAAGCCCTGGATAGAATTATAAAAGAGGCAAAGGAAGCCGCGGAAAACGGATACTCCTTTATATTGCTAAGCGATCGAGGAATAAACAAAAAAAATGCCTGCATACCCTCACTAATGGCAACCGGAGCAGTACATCACTCTCTTATTAACAGTGAACTGCGTACACAGGTTAATATATTGGTTGAATGCGCGGATGCAAAAGAAGTCCAAAACTTTGCCCTTCTTTTGGGTTATGGTGCAGATTGTGTTAATCCATATCTTGCTTTTGAAGCAATAAAATACTTATCCGAAGAAAAAGAGATCGAAATAGATCTAAACGACGCAATAAGTAATTACAAAAAAGCCATTAACAAAGGAATACTTAAGATA
>CAZRYJ010000296.1:0-1502 GCA_964604245.1 uncultured bacterium
CTCTATCACGGGTTGACTACCTTACCGGAGCCGTGAACTGGCGCTCCTTTTATGAATCAGCTTCTATGGAGATCGAACGGTGCAATAGATATGGATGCTCATTTACTATAGCTTATATCGATATAGACAACTTTAAGGATCTCAATGACCGATTTGGACATACCACCGGAGATAATGTCTTGCAAGCTATTGCCAATACTGTGAAAATAAATATTCGAAAGGTCGACATAGTGGCTCGCCTCGGGGGCGACGAATTTGTCATCTTATTTCCGGAAACCTCGGAGGTAGCCGCGTCCGCAGCTATACAAAAAATAAAAAATGCTTTTGAACAGCACAAATACCTCAAGAAATTTTCTGTAACATTTAGCATCGGTATTCTGACCTGCAAAGCGTGTCCGCCAAGTGTGGACAGTACGATAACTTTGGCTGATTCTTTAATGTACTCGGCAAAGAAACGCGGCAAGAACGAAATAACACAATCAATATACACAGGATAGTTAGTGTGTTAGTGGGTCGGCGAGTTGGTGGGTAACCAAAAAAGTCTCTAGTCTCCAGTCATTAGTCAATTGTTGGGATTTTGGATTTGGGGGTTGGGATTTAGCAATACAGATCCATTGGATCAGTTAAGTGATTGAGTAGTTGACAAATAGCACAACTATTGAATTCAATACAGAAGAAATACTTGACAGAGCTGCTAATTCCCATATTTTAGATAAAAAGGAGGCCTCTTTATGGGAAAAATCTTAATGGTTAGCGGGATGATCTCTGTAGCGTTCCTTTTATTGCTTAGTATCATGAGCGCGGCTTTGTTAGCACGTTTATCACGAATAAGAGAAGAAAGAGGAATTCCTTCATGGGATGAAGTTCACCTGGTTGACATTAAAACCTCTATGGGATGTACCGTTAACGATCTAATCCAAGACTTACAACTATCTCTTCGGGGTTTCTTTATCAGCGGTATAATAATGTTTATTGTAATAATGGCCTTACGCAAATTTGACACCTTTAAAATCACTGATCGAATCTTTGTATGTGCAGGTTTTGCCTTTGGTTTTATATTTACATGGTTTTCAATTCGACTGAATGTTCTTTCAGCAAGCAGACTTATCTCAAATGTAATAAAACGTTAGAAGAACACAATTACAAACTTCAAGGATAAAATGCCTGGTATAAACGGGGTCAGGGCTTCTTTGAAAAGTGTCAAAAAGACAGTCATTAGTCATCAGTCGATAGTCACTGGTCACCAGTTTAAAAAACAAAAACTATTCGTGCTATTCGCCTGCCCCGTAAGGAAGGATGCCTGTATCGGGGTGTGATTCGTTGTTCCTATTTTTTGTAAGGGTAGAGAGTTTTAACCACGAATATAAATTTTTGTTGTTTTGCTTTGTGGTCTTTGTGTGCTTTGTGGTTCAAATATTTCTTGGCATTTGTTGAATGCGGAAAAACGGTTAATTTCTTACCATATATATGGAATTAAGCGATACCTGGTTTTCTGGCAGTAT